>JBDSSU010000160.1:0-26644 GCA_039928635.1 Opitutaceae bacterium
CCTCGAACCGCTTTCGGCGAGACGCCCGCGAGACGCGCGCGCTCCCTGGACCAGCTCGTCGCCGCCAACCTCCCTGCGTCCAAGCCGACGTCAGCTCGGAGTATCGGACCCAACCGGAACGAAGCCCTGGTTCGAACCGGTCTACCCATCTCACCTGAAGGGAAAGTTGCGAATCCCGTCGAACCTCTCGACCGTCCGGAGTTACTGGCCCCATGTTTTATTCTTCTCTCGTTGTGCTGGTTTCCAGTAATTGGAATTAGTCGGTGCGCTCTGCGTCTTCACCCTCGGTCCGGTCAACCCTTCACCACCTCCTCATGCTTACCTACGTCTACGAAACTATTCCGCGCGCGGGCAAAAAGCCGGTGCGTTATGAGCTACGTCAGTCCATCAAGGATGCTCCGCTCACCAAACACCCCACGACCGGTGTGCCGATTCGGCGGTGCATCGTTTTGAGCACGGATCCTTTCGTGCGCGCCGCGACGATCGAGCGTCCTGAGCCCCGCCCTGCCAAGCGACCCCGCCGGCAGGAGCATCACGACCACGACCATGATCATCACCACGATCACGACCACTTCCATTGACCGATGAGGAACCGATCCGCGCCCGTCCGCCGAGGCGCGGGATCGGCGCGAGTTGCAGCGTGAAAGCGTTAGCCTGGGTCCGCTCAAGACGGCGGCTCGCCTGAGGAAGGGGAAAGCGGTGATCCCTTCTTCGCCGAACACCGGCCCGTGGCTGCGAGACTCACCAGCCGTAGCTGCGCTTGATTTTGAGCGGTTGGTAGAGGTCGGGTGAAAGCTCCTGCAGGAAACGGCTCGGTGACATCAGCATCGCGGGTCCCCCCTTCGTATTCACCTTGGGCCAGCACAGGTAAAGTTCATCGCGCGCGCGGGTGACGGCGACATAGAACAACCGCCGCTCCTCCTCAACGTCGCCCGACTCGATCGAACGCCGTAGCGGAAACATTCCGTCGGCGAGACTGATGAGAAACACCGCCGAGTACTCGAGTCCCTTCGCCTGGTGAACCGTGGTGAGCCGGAGCGCGTCGGCATCCGGATCGGCGGAGCGGTCGCTCGTCTCGCTGTTCAGCAGCATGATTTGCGCAAGCATGTCCTGCATGTCCTCGAAGCGCTGCGCGAAACCGATCAGCGATTTCAAATCGTCGAGCCGCGAAATGTAATTCGCGTACATGCCCTTGAGAAAGTCGCCGTACCACCCGTCGATCGCGGTTTCGACGGCGTTGTGCGGCTTCATGTTCCGCATGACCTCGGAAACCTGCTGGAGCGACGCCGCGAGCTTCGGCCATTCCTCCTTCGCGTCCTTCGGAACGCGCGAGAGCACGTCGTCCGAATCGAGCACATCGACGAAGTTTTTCTGGAGCAGCTTCGCGTTCTCCAGAGCTGTGGCGTAGATTTTTTGCGCGCCTTTGTCGCCGACCTTCGGGAGGAGGATCACGAGGCGGTTCCACGCGAGGGTGTCGGTCGGGTTGTAGACGAAGCGCAGCAACGCGATCAGGTCACGGATGTGAGCCTGTTCGAAGAACCGAACGCCGCTCGTGATCTGATAGGGAATCTGCAACCGTGAAAGTTCGAGCTGCACGTCGAGCGCCTGGAAATGCGCGCGGTAGAGAATCGCGATGTCACTCAGCGAGCAGCCTTCATCGACGAGACCGCGGATGCGCTGCACGATGAACTGCGCCTGCTCGCGTCCGTCCATCGCTTGGACGATGTAGGGTTTCTCGGAGTTGGCGCGGTGGGCTTTGAGGGTTTTGTCGAAGTGCCGACCTTTCGGCTGCGCGAGTAGAACGCCGTTCGCGAGCGCGAGGATCTGCGGCGTCGAGCGATAGTTCGTTTCGATGTAGTGCATCACGGTGCCCGGATGCCGGTCGGGAAACGTGAGGATGTTTTCGAAATTCGCGCCGCGCCACGAGTAGATGCACTGCGCGTCGTCGCCCACGGCCATCACCTGGTGGTGCGAGGCAATCGTGTCGACGATCTGCGACTGGAGCGTGTTGGTATCCTGATATTCATCGACCAGCACATGGCGGAAACGATGGGAGAAATACTCCGCCGTCTCCGGCGATTTTTTCAGGAGTTCGAGCCAGAATTCCAGCAGGTCGTCGTAATCGAGCACATTCGCCTGGCGTTTTGCCTCGGCATATTTTTTCGCGAATCCGGGTACGCGTTCGATCAGGCCGTCGTATTGCGGGAAAAATCGCGTGATCGTCTCCGCGAACGTGAACTGCGTGTTGCGCGCCATCGAGATCACGGAATGCAGCGGACCCGGGCGCGGGTTGGTCTTGTCCTTGAAAAAAGTTTTGTCGGCCGCCTCCACGGCATCGCGCAGCAGGCTCTCCGATTCGTCGGCGTCGAGGATGGTGAACGTCCGCGGCAGCCCGATCGCCTCGCCATACATCCGCAGCGAGCGGTGGCCGATGCCGTGGAACGTGCCGCCCCAAAAGCGAGCCGGCTCCACGCCCGTCAGGTCCTGCACGCGATGGAGCATTTCCTTCGCCGCTTTGTTCGTAAAGGTGAGCAGGAGGATTTCCCCGGGGCGCACGCCTTGGGAAAGCAGATACGCGACGCGATAGGTGAGGGTGCGGGTCTTGCCGGAACCCGCGCCGGCCAAGACGAGCAGCGGACCGGCGGGGGCGGTGACGGCGGCGAATTGCTCGTCATTCAACGAGGCGCGAAAATCGATCGGCGGAAAGCCGGCGGTCGCGGACGAAGGGTCGAGAGCAAAATCCATTCGGGAAAAAGAAGCTCACGCAAAGAAGCCGTGGCGCAAAGAGAAAGTTTTAGACGGGAAACCCGAGCCAACCACGAATGGACACGGAGGAACACGGATGAGAACCACTGCCTTGGAATTGATCCGTGTCCATCCGTGGTTTATAATCTTCAGACGACCCGCTAAGAAACTCGCGGCTGGCGCGTTTGAGCGATCGAAGGCATCTTCCGCTCTCGCTCATGAAAAAAATCCTCCTTCTGCTGGCGCTGACCGCGGGTATTCCGGTTTTCGCGCAACCTGCGCTGACGATCTACAATCAGAACTTTGCCGTGGTGCGCGAACGGGTGCCGCTCGATTTGAAAGCGGGGGTGACGCCCGTGACCTTCGCCGGCGTCACCGCGCAACTGGAGCCGGACTCGGTGGTTTTGCGCGATCCGGCGGGCAAGGTGCTGCTGCGCGTGCTGGAGCAAAGCTATCGCGCCGACGTGATGTCCCAGGGCCTGCTGCTCTCGTTGAACGAAGGGAAAACCCTCGCGTTTCTCGTGCGGGATCAGAACGGCAAGGAGTATTCGGTGCAGGGAAAAGTGATCCGCAGCGGCTACAACCCGGGCGGCGAGCAAACGGCACCCATCATCGAAGTGGACGGGAAGCTCCGCTTCTCGCTGCCGGGTGAACCGATTTTTCCGGCGCTCGCGGGGGATGGGATCCTGAAGCCAACTCTCACCTGGCAGATCGGTGCGGACCAACCGGCGAAACTGGAGGCTGAGCTGGGATACATCACCGGAGGCATGAGCTGGCAGGCCGCGTACAATTTGGTCGCACCGGAAAAAGGCGACACCCTCGATGTCGTCGGCTGGGTGACGGTGAACAACAACAGCGGGAAACAATTCGATAACGCCTCGATGAAGCTGATGGCGGGAAACGTCAGCCGCGTGCAGCCGCGTGAGGGCGCGCCGATGGCGGCCCGCGGGATGGTAATGATGGACATGGCCGCGAGCGCGCCCGTGACCGAAAAAGCCTTCGACGAATTCCACCTCTACACCGTGCCGCGTGCCGTGACCCTGCGCGACCGCGAGACGAAGCAGGTCGAGTTCATGCGCGCGACCGGCGTCAAGGCGCCGGTTATCTACGTTTACGACGGCGCGGCGAATTTCGGCACCTTCCACGGTAATATGATCCGCGATCCCGGTTACGGGGCGCAGCCGGGCAACAAGAAGATCTTCGTGATGCGCGAATTCAGGAACAGCGAGGAGAACAAGCTCGGCCTGCCACTGCCGAAAGGCCGCGTGCGTTTCTATCGCCGCGACGATGCCGATGGCCGGATCGAATTCACCGGCGAAAACGAGATCGAGCACACGCCGAAGAACGAACTCATCCGTCTGACCACGGGCGATGCCTTCGACATCGTCGGCGAGCGCACGCGGACCGATTTCAACGGCAACAACCGGCAGGATTTCGCGGAGGAAACTTTCGAAATCAAGGTGCGGAACCGGAAGACGACGCCGGTCGAAGTGCGGGTGGTCGAGCATCTTTACCGCTGGACCAACTGGAACATCGTGCAGAAGTCTGACGACTTCACGAAGCAGGACGCGCAGACGATCGAGTTTCGGGTGAACGTCCCCGCCGACAGCGAGAAGATCGTCACCTACCGCGTTCGCTACGAGTGGAGGTGAGTCTTCGCTCGCGAAAGCCGCAGGTGGTCGTGCATGCCGCCTTCTTGGGTGACTGCGAAGCCGAGTCGCTCGTAAAGGCGCCGGGCCGACCGATTGCTTTTGAGCACCTGTAAACGCACGTCAAAGCCCGCGGCTTGGGCTTCGTCGATCACGCGACGAACGACCGCGCTGCCCAGGCCGCGATTTTGAAATTCCGGCAGGATCTGGAGATTCGCGAGAAAGAGCGTCTCGGGCTCCTGTTCCACATGGAGGAGGCCAACATCCCGGCCCTTCACGACGATGACCCGAACATTGGCCGGGACAAAGCTCCGGCGAAAAAAGTCCTCCTGCGCCGCGTCATCCCACCCGCCCCACATGTTTTCGACCGCCGTCCGCATCGTCTGGCGTTTCACCGACCACAGCCAGGCGTAGTCGGATTCCAAAGCAGCGCGAAACGTGAATTCCATGGCGCTTCGGTTGTTTCACCCTGTGCTTTCGTCAACTAGGCCGCGCCACGAAGAAAAATGAGCTGAGTCGCCGAGTGGTTGTTTTCATGGCGATGGGTCCGACACGCCGAAGCCTGCTTCGGCTTGGTCGCAAGGAAGATTGGCGGCGACGAGCTGGTCCGGGGAGCGTACGCGTCCCGCGTGCTGCTCTCGGCGTCTCTCCGAGAGCGGTTCGGAGGAGTTGGGCGAGACGCCCAAACTCGGCACGCGGGGACGCGTGCGCTCCCCGGACCGGGCAGAATTCTGAAGTCCATTCGGGTTTTGAAAATGCCCCGGAGCTTGCTCCGAGGATGCTTACTAAAGCAGCACCAGGTCGTTCCGATGGACCACCTCGAGGCGCTTCCGTTGCGGGTAGAGGGTGGCAACGTCGGCGCTGTGTTTTCCTGCGATGGCAGAAAGCTCTTCGCTGGAAAAAGCGCTTTTGCCGCGGGCGAAGACCAAGCCATCCGGCCCGGAGATATTCACGATCTCGCCGGCGGCAAACTCGCCGCTGGACCCCGTGACGCCCACGGCGAGCAGGCTGCGGCCTGCGTCGCGCAGCACCGGAACCGCGCATTCATTCACCGCGATGGTGCCGGCAGGCCGTTGAAAGTAGGCGAGCCAGCGTTTCTTCGCCTCCATCGGCAGGCCGCTGGGGACGAAAAAGGTGCCGGGACTCCGCCCCTCAAAAATTCGCGTCAAGATTTCCGGCTCAGCCCCGCTGGCGATGAAAACCCCGCAGCCCGCCTTGGTGGCAAGCTTGGCGGCGGTGATTTTTGAGATCATTCCGCCCGTCGCGGTTTCGGCTGTGGTGCCGCCGGCCATCGCTTCAATCTCGGGAGTGATGCGTTCAACCACGGACACGATTTCCTTGGTGCCCTTCAGATCGATCAGCCCCGGTGCGGTGGAGAGGATCACGAGGTGCTGGGCCTCGACGAGGCTGGCGACCATCGCGGAGAGGGTGTCGTTATCGCCGAACTTGATTTCGGCTGCGCTCACCGTGTCGTTTTCGTTGATGATCGGGATGGTGCCGTAGGCGATCAGCTGGCGCAGGGTTTCGCCAACGCCGAGGTAACGGGAACGCACGCGCAGGTCATCATGAGTGAGGAGAACTTGGGCCACGACCAGTCCGTGCGGAGCGAAACTCGCCTGCCAGGTTTGCATCAACCGGCTCTGCCCGATGGCCGCGCACGCTTGTTTCTTCGAGAGTTCCTTGGGGCGTTTCGTGAGTTGCAGCGCGCCCATGCCGAGGCCGACTGCTCCCGAGGAAACGACGATTACCTCCGTGCCTTGGGATCGCAGGGCCGCGAGTTGGGCGGCGATATGATCGATCCGCGCGGTGTCGAGCTGGCCGATGCCCGACGTCAGCACGCCGGTGCCAAGCTTCACGACGACACGTCGGGGAGAATTCCCTGCGGAGGTTTTCACAGGAGGAAACGGAGAGAACGGAGGGGAAGCCGGAAAGCCAAAGGCACTTAACTTCTCTGTTTCCTTCGTTGTCTCCTGTTCAAAGGTATTTGGGTCGGCGCCGCACTTACACCGTCAGGAGGTCCTTCTCCTTGTGCTCGAGGTGGTCGCCGATGCTTTTGATCGCGGCGTCGGTGGCGGCCTGAATGTCCTTTTCGAGACGTTTCGATTCGTCCTCGGGCAGCTTGGCCTTCTTCGAAGTTTCGATCGCGTCGCGGCGCACATTGCGCACGTGCACGCGGCCTTCCTCGGCGAGGCGGTGCGCGGTCTTCACGAATTCCTGCCGGCGGTCGCGGCTCATCTCCGGCAGCGGAATACGGATGATTTTCCCATCGGGGATGGGATTGAAGCCGAGGTTCGCTTCCTGAATGCCCTTGATGATCGCTTTCACGAGGCTCACATCCCACGGCTGGATTTGGAGCAGCCGTGCGTCAGGCGTGCTGATGGCCGCGCATTGTTTCAGGGGCGTCATGGATCCGTACGCCTCGACCATCACGCCTTCGATCATCGCCGGCGTCGCTTTGCCGGTGTGGATCGAGCTGAACTCGTGGAGCGTGTAGTCCACGGCTTTTTTCATTTTCGCCTGCGTGTCGGTCAGAATGGGATGGGACATGATTGGATTTTCGATTTGGGATTTCGGATTTTCGATTTGGGCCGGACCGGGCCCGCGCGGAAACCGGGGCGGTGGTTTTTCCGCGTTGAGTTAACTGTGCACCAGCGTGCCGATTTTCTCGCCGAGGACGGCGCGCCGGATCGCGTGTTCGTCGTTTAGATCGAAGACGAGAATCGGCACGTTGTTGTCGAGGCAGAGCGAGAACGCCGTCGAGTCCATCACGTTGAGCCGCTGCTTGAGCGCATCGATGAAACTGATGCTGTCGTACCGCACCGCATCGGGAAATTTCTTCGGGTCCTTGTCGTAGATGCCGTCCACCTTCGTGGCTTTCATGATGATATCGGCGTGCAGCTCGCTCGCGCGAAGAGCGGCCGTGGTATCGGTGGAAAAATAAGGATTTCCCGTGCCGGCGGCGAAGATCACCACGCGGCCTTTTTCAAGATGTCGCATGGCGCGACGCAGGATGAACGGCTCCGCGATCTGGTTCATCGGGATCGCGCTTTGCACGCGGGTGGTCACGCCCATCTTTTCGAGGCAGTCCATCAGGGCCAATGCGTTGATGACCGTCGCGAGCATGCCCATGTAGTCGCCGGTGGTGCGGTCGACGCCGCGCTGCTCACCGTTCAAGCCGCGGAAGATGTTGCCTCCGCCGATCACGACGCAGATTTGCACGCCCAACGCGGCGATCTCCTTTACCTGCGCGCAGGTCTTTTCGAGCGTGGCGGCGTCGATCGGATCGCCCGTCTTACCGCCCCGCAGCACTTCACCGGAGAGCTTGAGGACGATGCGTTTATATCTCACCTGCGGATTGGCCGCTTTCTTCGCATGCATGGCGGCTAGGAAACGGGTGGGCAAAAACGGCGTCAATGCCCGAGATACCGCGAGTTGCGCCGTGCTGGCCGCGCGGATTTCGCTCCGCGAATGAGTTCAGTCTTCGCCGTAAAGTGGCGGTGGCCACGTTGGAACCGGTACGATGCCATCAACCGGAAACTCGGCATTAAGGCGTTCGCAAAACTCGATTACGCCGGTCGCAGGCCATCCAGGCCGTGCTGGAACCCCGCGTCGAATGGCTGCCCGGTCCGATCTCTGATGCGAACCAAAAGTGAAGCGAATCAGCGGGTCTTCGAGGAGAATGGGCAGTTCCGTTCGCTTCACCGGCTGTTCACCGCCTGTTCGCGGACCTCACCAATGAGCTTGGGAGGGCGCAGGATTCGCTCCATTTGCTTCACTTTTCGTTTCGTCCTCATCGAAACGCTGCCGTCACGTCGTCTTCTGCATCTAGACTGATGGACTGACGTTGATTTGGCTCGGCGCACGAAAGAGTACATCTGTCTTGAGTTGATGTTACGAGTTCATACCTTATATCAATAAGTGAAAATAAATCGTAACACGAGTACCCGGCTGACTCAGGCTCTGCACCTCGCTGCCAGCCTCGGAGTTTTTCGCCCCCGCGACTTCGTGGCCGCCGGTTATGCCCGCGAATATCTTCGTCGTCTCGTGCGTCAGCAGCAAGTGCGGCAGGTGGGACGTGGACTCTATGTTATCGCGAGATTCGAAGGCGACCACCACCTCTCATTGGTTGAGGCCTCGAAACGAGTGCCGCGCGGGGTGGTATGCCTGATTTCAGCCCTCCAATTCCATCGCATGGGGACACAGTCGCCACACCAAGTTTGGCTCGCCCTCCCTCGCGGCAGCAATTTCCCGTCCGCGGACAACGGGCCTTTTCGATTCTGCAAATTTTCAAAACCCTCTTATAACTTTGGCGTGATGGAGCACACGCTTTCGGGAGGCACCGTGCGCGTCTATTCGCCTGCCAAGTCGGTGGCGGACTGCTTCAAGTATCGCAACAAGTATGGTCTCGATGTGGCGATCGAGGCGCTGAAGGATGGCTGGCGGGAGAAGAAATTCACGATAGATGAGCTGACTAAGGCCGCCATCGTCTGCCGCGTGAGTCGAGTGCTCCAACCCTACCTTGAGATGCTAACATGAAGGGCTCAAAGAATGTCGCCGCGTCCGTGAAGGCGCGCTTGCTGAATATCGCCACCAAGCGTGATGAGGACTTCAACCTGCTGCTCCTGCGCTACGGCATTGAACGCGTGCTGTTCCGGCTGAGCGAGTCGCCATACGCCGATCAATTTTTGCTCAAAGGGGCGATGTTGTTCGTGGTTTGGGACGAGAAAACGCATCGGCCTACCCGCGATCTCGACTTGCTTGGGTTTGGTCCCTCGGAGAAAGCGGACGTGCTAAAAATTTTTTCGTGAAGTGGTGTCCATTCCCGTGGTGGACGACGGCCTCGTCTTCGATTCAACGTGGGTGACCGCAGAAGAAATTCGGGAGGATAACGCGCACGGCGGGGTCCGAGTTCGGTTGATGGGGAAGCTCGGACCGGCGGAGATTCCGATTCAGATTGATATTGGAGTGGGCGACGTGGTCACCCCTGCGCCGGGGAACGCTGCGTTCCCAACGCTATTGGATTTCCCGGCGCCGCAGGTCCGCACGTATCCGGTTTACACCGTCATCGCCGAGAAATTCGAAGCGATGGTCAAACTCGGGATCGCGAACACGCGGATGAAGGATTTTCACGACGTCTGGTTCTTAGCGCAGCGTTTCGAACTAGACCCCACGATCCTGCGCCAAGCAATCGACGCGACCTTCGCCCGTCGGCAAACGAAACTTCCACCGGGGCCTGAACCCTTCACCGATACGTTCGCGAACGATCCCGCCAAACAGGCGCAGTGGGCTGCGTTCCTCCGGCGCAACGGCCTCACCGGCATGACGAATCAATTCCACGAAGTCGTGGCTGCACTCCGCCGGTTTATCGAGCCGGTTTTACGCCTTCCGGGAATCTGACGTGATCGTGAATGAGCCGTCGATGCTGCGTGAAAAATCGCTCCACGAGCGTCGATAAGTTAGCAATCGCTGTCTCTTTCGTCTCGTCGTGCACGCGGGTGTAACCGTCCTGCAGTGTTCACGAGAAAGGCGACGTTCATGTAAACGTGAACGACGCGGAAACCGTGAACACGCGGTGGAATTTACGGACACGGGGTCTCGTTCGATTGTCCATATTTGTATGAACGAAACAAAGCACGATTCCTCCCGCTGGGCTCACGAACCTGCGACCAAGCCCGAATGGCTGCGGCTGCCGGCGCCCGGCAAACGATGCCCCCATACCGGACTTTCTCGCAGCACTCTGAATGAACTCGTGGTTTCTGGGCCTTTTAACGACTACAAGCCGCCAGTGAAGAGCGTCGTTTTGCGCAAGCGCGGTGCACTGCGAGGAATTAGGCTGATCAACTACGACAGCCTAATGGACTATCTGGACAGCCTGGGATGAGCGACCGTGCTACCGAGGAAACGATCCGAGGTCCTGGGGCAACCAGCGCGGCTAGCCTTCTGTTCGGGCGCTGGCGCGGCGTGCGGGCACGCCGTGTGCCCGGGCGGGCGATGCGCCCGCTTCATTACCGGCGGCGCCGGACGGCAGTTTAGCGACGCGGATCAGATTCCATCCCGCCACGACATACTGGCCGGCCGCGTGCGCTTCGATGTCGCAGTAGAGGCTTTGCGGAAACAGCCCGCGGTTTGGGCCCAGCCAAAGATCTCCTCAATGCGCTTGCGCACTTCTTCGTCGGATAAGAACCGAAGACCGCAGAGAATGAGCGGCACTAGCTGCCGTGTAAGCCGTTGGGTGAATTA
The DNA here is from genome assembly GCA_039928635.1 of Opitutaceae bacterium. GTDB lineage: Bacteria > Verrucomicrobiota > Verrucomicrobiia > Opitutales > Opitutaceae > DATAKE01. The sequence goes on from JBDSSU010000160.1 coordinate 10,635, forward strand.
AGCCCGCGAACGCGCGTCACTTTAAAATGTCCATCGGCATGTAGCTGATGGACAGAGCCGCTGGCTCCGGGGACTTAAATTTTTCCCGAATGGCTGCCCGACATGGATTCGAACCATGACTAGGCGAGTCAAAGTCGCCTGTGCTACCATTACACCATCAGGCAGTGAGGTAAGGAGCGTTAACCGTGCGGTCCCGGTCCCAACGGTCAAGATTGGAAACGCGCAACCGTTCGAACCTCTGCCGCCGCGTTTTGCCCGCAACGAAACAGGCGCACAGGCGTCGGGATAGGAACTGCGCTTGCTCCACCCCACCTCGCGCCCTAACCGTCATCTCGAACCCCGCTCCGGCCGGCCTCGCGATCAACCCCTCATGAAACTCGTCTCCCTGTTTCTTCTGCTCACGCTCAGCGTTTTCGCGCAGCAAAACGCGGCGCCCCAGCTCAACTCGCCCGTGGTCAACCCCGACCGCACCGTGACTTTCAAGATCGCCGCGCCGAAGGCCACCGAGGTCACGCTCAAGGGCGACTGGAACGATGACGCGAAGAAACTCGAAAAAGGTGCCGATGGCGTTTGGAGCATCACCGTTGGTCCGATGCCCCCGAGCAGCTACATCTACGGCTACACGGTGGACGGCGTGGCGATCGCCGACCCGGTGAATCCCCGCATCAAACTTCGCATGCGTGGATCCGGCAGTTATTTCGTCGTTCCCGGTGACGGCCCGGGCATTCAGGAACCCCGTGATGTGCCGCGCGGCGCCGTCGAAACGATCTGGCAAAAATCTTCCGTGCTCGGCGACGTCCGGCAGATTTTAGTCTACACGCCGCCTGGCTACACGCAGGAGACGGCGCGCCGTTATCCGGTGCTTTATCTGCTTCACGGGAGCAACGACCGCCCGAACGGCTGGGTCGATGTCGGTAACATCAATTTCATCGCCGACAATCTCGTCGCCGAGGGCAAAGCCGTTCCGATGGTGATTGTGATGCCGATCACGCACGCCTTGCCGTTTGGCGAACGCGGAGGGCAGGGAGGTCGCAACAACACCACCGTCTTCGAGGAGTATCTGCTGAAGGACGTGATGCCCACGGTTGCGGCCAAATACCGGATCGCGCCCGGCCGCCAGAATGCCGCACTCGCCGGGCAGTCGATGGGTGGCGAACTCTCGTGCGCAATCTTCTTTCACCAGCTTGACCGTTTCAGCTCCATGGGCGCGCTGAGCCCGAGCGGATTCCGGGCCATCGAGACCGAACACGCCGCGCTGCTCAAAGACGCGGCGGGCACCAACGCGAAGATCGACCTGCTCTGGATCGCCTGTGGCCGCCAGGACCCCAGTCACTTCAATGGCTCACAGCGCCTCGCAGAAGTGCTGGAGACGAACAAGATTCGCCACATCTGGCGGCCCAGCGAGGGCTATCACAATTATCCGCTCTGGCGTGATCACATCACCGAGTTCCTCACGTTGCTTTTCAAAAGCAAGTAAGGCCGCCGCGACGGCCTCCAGATCTTGAGGGGTTTCTGGTGATCCGCGCGGGAGCGCAGCCGCAGTTTGCGACCGCGGTGCGCAGGGCGATTCACCGATCGGGCTTCCCTCAGATTTATCCGAGGAGTGCGAGCAATCACTTGTACGCCACTGCCGCGCTCGATGGGCCGCCAAGGTGGATGACCTCGAAACGTTTGAAGCCGACTTCGGTGCACCATTTGCGGAAGTCTGCGCCGGTGTAGTCAAACGCGTCGCCGAACTCGATGAGCATGTTGAGCGACATCATCAGCCCTTGGACATTCTCGCGCCGGGCGTCGTCAATCAGCGCCTCGATGGCGACAAAGGCGCCGCCGGGCGGCAGAGCATCATAGGCCAGGCGGATGAGGTGCATCTTCTTCTCGAGATTCCAGTCATGCAGAATCATCCCCATGGTGATCACGTCCGCCTTCGGAAGGGCGTCGTGGAAAAAATCGCCGGTCGCCGTCGTGACGCGATCATTCACCCCGGCCGCCGCGATGTGCTTGCGCGCAATCGGCTCAACGGGTGGCAAGTCGAAGCTGATGCATTTGAGGTGGGGGTTTTTCTTCGCGCACTCGATGCTCAGCAGGCCGGTGGCGCCGCCCACATCGCACAACGTTTTGAATTTCGAAAAATCAAATTTTTCCGCGAACACTTCAAAGTTCACCCGTGAGATCCCCGTCATTGCGCCCATGAATTGCTCCAGCTTTACCGGGTCCGCGTACAGCTCTTCGAAGATGCCCTTCTGGCCATGCTTGACCTCGTTCTGCGGCAGGCCGGTCCGAAGTCCTTCGGGGAGGTCGTTCCAGAATTTGAACAGTCGCGCGTTGAGCATGACGAGAATGCCTCCGATGTAGCGCGGGCTGGTTTCGTCCAGAAAGTGGACGCCTTCCGGGGTGTTGAAATACTGGGCGGGAGGGCCGTCGCCATCGCGGCCGAGAAATTTCATGGCGACCAGTGCGTCGAAAAAGTCAGCGATGCCGCGGGGATGAAGTTTCAGTTCCGCCCCGAGTTCGGCGCCGGTGAGACGACGATCGGCCAACTTTGTGAAGAGACCCATCTCGACCGCGGTCAAAAGCACCTTTGAATGCCAGAAACCAAAGGCGGTTTGCAGGATGGGCGAAGGATCGAGGGGTGTGTTCATGTGAGTTGGGGTGTTCAGCAGTTCAGAGCAGCAGGCGTTGAAGGGATTTTAAATCAGCGCAGGTCGGGAGGGTTTAAGAGCCGGGATAACGCGGGGAAGCGGGCGGAATTGTCACTTTCCCTTTCGAACGGGAGAGAGTACGGCGAAGAATCTCTCCCGGCTCGCAATGTGAAAGGACACGCATGCCAATGCCGGAATATCCCCTGTAGTCGAGAAGACATCAGGCAAAGGTCGGCGTGCGCGCCGGGATGACGGTGATCTTCTGAGCACTCGATCTCCGAGCGATCGAATCGCCGCACGACGCGACAGGTCCGTTTCCCTCGATTTCATACCTGGCAGGCGGCCCTTTGAAGCTCTTTTGATTGCGTACCGCCGACGGTCGTTCCTTTTCCCGAGCGGCGCGAATGAGCAACGGCACCCTCGCTTCACCCGCGCCGCGAATTCAGCGAACCAGCCGCCGCGAACGCCCCTTTCTACCTCATGAAACTTCCACGTGTTTGGATTCTCCTCGGTCTGCTCACATCTGCTCTCGGTGGGCTTTCCGTCGCGACGAACGCCCAATCGCCCGCGCCCGCGCTCGCGACTGTGGTTACGCTTCGGCCGACGGTGGTCCAGGTGACGTGCGACCATCCCGAGTGGAACTATCTCCCCGGTCAGCCGGTGAAATTCAGGATCGCCGTGACCACTGACGGGAAGTCCGTGGCGAACGCCGCCATCTCCTACACGATTGGGCCGGAGATGATTCCGGCGGAGAAAAGGGAAGCGGTGACGTCCGCCGATGGCACCGTCACCCTCGACGGCGGCACGTTGCGTGAGCCGGGATTTTTGCGCTGCATCGCGACCGTCGAAACGGAAGGTCGGCCGGTTCGAGGCTTGGCGACGGCGGCTTTTTCGCCGGAGAAAATCAAGCCGACCCAGATTGAACCGGTAGATTTCGACGCGTTTTGGGCGAAGGCGAAGGAAGAACTCGCGAAGCTCCCGATCGATGCCCGCCTCACGCCGATGCCGGAGCAGTCGACGGAGAAAGTGGAAGTTTTCCAGGTCAGTCTGCAAAACATCGGCACGTCGCCCTCGCGCACGAGCCGGTTCTACGGGGTGCTCTGTGTGCCGCGCGGCGAAGGGCCGTTTCCGGCGATGATGATTCCACCCGGCGCGGGGATTCGAAAACTCCGCGGCCAGATTCAGTGGGCGGAGCGCGGTTTCATTACGCTTGAAGTCGGAGTACATGGTATCCCGGTGATTCTTCCGGAGGAGCTCTACGTCTCACTCGGGGGTGCGCTTGGCAGCTACCAGACAATCGCGCTCGACGATCGGGAGCGTTATTATTTTCGGCGCGTCTTCATGGGCTGTCTCCGCGCGAACGACTATCTCGCCTCCCATCCCAAATGGGATCGCAAAAACCTGATCGACTTCGGTGGCAGCCAGGGAGGCTTTCTCAGCATCGTCACCACCGCGCTCGATCCGCGGGTCACTGCCCTGGTCGCTGCTTTTCCCGCTTATTGCGATGTGACGGGATACGTTTACGGCCGGGCCGGCGGCTGGCCGGGTTTACGCTTCGCCGATAAAAATGAGCCAGGCCGGGATGCCAAGATTGCGACGACCGCCTACTACGATGCGGTGAATTTCGCGCGACGGCTCAAAGTGCCGGGCCATTTCGGTTGGGGATACAACGATGAGACCTGCCCACCGACTTCGACCTTCTCCGCGTACAACGTGATCACTTCCCCCAAGACACTCTCGATCTTCAAAGAAATGGGTCACCCTCGCGTCCCCGGTCTTACGGTCGCGGAGCGTGAATGGTTGCTCAAGCAAGTCGGCATTCCGTTACCGTAGTCGAGCATCCTGATCTGCGCGTGTGCGGACGTGGCTGCTGGCAGCCGGCGGAAAAGTTTCCGTCGTGGGCGCCGACTGGGTGCGCTCATCCGTGCAATCGGTTAGGTTAGGTTAGCGGGGCACGGCGCGGGGAGGAGGAAAGGGTACCAGGTACCGTCACTCCACCGCGGAGCTCAGCTATCGCTGGCGAGGCGCATTTCTCACTCCGCTCGAACGGTCCGAATTTTAGCGGGGAGCGTTTGAGAATCACTGCCACCAACCGCGCGTCTAGTCTCGGATCGAATCAGCCAGCACGCGCGAATTTTTTGCGCCGCGGAAACCCCAAACCCCAAGTCTTATGTGCTCTATTCAGCAGGCGTCCGCGGTCAGAGTTCAGTCGATGCTTCAATGATGCAGGATGGAAACGGAATTCCGAAGTCCCGCTCCGGCTTCTGCAGCCGCTCGTTGAACAGGCGCAATAGGCAAGTGAACCAAGTCGAGTCCATCGAAGTGAACCGCTCCGCGAACGCTTCTCAACCCTGCAACTCCCGCCTTCGCCTCGATCCGCGCTACAACATGCGCAGAGGCCCATTCCTCACCCCGGCTGTCGCGCGGTTTTGAGTTAAACCAGCGGTGTGCTGATCGACCGTTTCCAATCATGCGCCAAAAAATCATCCTCAGCTTCACGTTGTTCGCCGCCATCGCTCACGGTCTTCCCGCCGCCACCGAAGCGGAGCGTCGCGCCCACGTCGATTGGATGAACCAGAATCTCCCGGCGGTTCCGACCTGGGCGGAGTGGCAGAAGAAAACCGGCGCGTTGCCCCCTGACTTCGATGTGCTCCCCAGCGCGAATTACCTGCCTGATCCTTTCAAGTCCCAGGACGGAAAGGCGGTCAGAATGCCCGGCGGATGGCCGGCGAGGCGGGCCGAAATCCGCCAGCAGTTTGAGAAGTACGTTGTCGGCTCCCTGCCACCCAAACCGAAGATCGATCGGATCGTGCCCCTCGATGAAACGAAAGGGGAGGGCTACACCATCCGAAAGGTTCGCCTGGAATATGGTCCGGAAGGAAAGATCACGAGCGAGGTCACCGTCACGCTTCCCGCCGGTCCTGGACCGTTCCCCGTTCTCATCGGTGGAGGAAGTTGGGGAAGCTCGCTCATCCGCCGCGGTTACGCGTCCTGCGAATACCCGTCGAGCGTGGACCAGGTCACAAATCTTCCCGAGCTCTACCCGAATTTTGATTTTGCGACGATGGGGCAGCGCGCCTGGACCGCGCAGCTCGTCGTCGATTATCTCTACACGCTTCCCGAAATCGACAAGGCCCGCATCGCGATCAATGGCTACTCACGTGGCGGCAAAATGGCGGCACTGGCCGCCGCCTTCGACGAACGGATTGCCGCGGTGGTCGCTGGCAGCACCGGTGTCGGCGGCGTCCTGCCGTGGCGACTCTCCGGTGAACGAGGGATGGGCGAGGGCGTCGAATCCACCACGCGGATGTTTCCGTTGTGGTTCGCGCCGCAGCTCCGGTTCTTCTCGGGCCGGGAAGATCGTTTGCCGGTGGATGCCAATCTCCTTATCGCTCTCGTGGCGCCGCGCGCATTTCTCATGGAGTGGGGCCTCAACGATGAGGTCTCGAATGTTTGGGGTGGTGAGCAGAGCTTCCATTCCGCGCTGAAGGTTTATCAGGCGCTTGGGCAGCCCGGCCGTCTGGGCGTTTTGCGCGTCCCCGGTTTCCACGGAGCGAACGACATCGAGAAGTCGATCGACTGGCTCGATATTCAATTCGGACGTTCCCCGCGCACGTGGCGCAACGATCTGCTCTTTTCCTGGGATTTCGCGGAGTGGCAGAAGCGCAGCGGCGAAACCCTTCGTTCCCGCGGTGGCGTTCCTCCCGCGGTTTCAGTTTCCGCCACCTCTCTTCCCGATTGGGAAAAGCAGAAGGGACAACTTCAGAATGCGATGAATTGGGTGCTCGGCGAAGCACCGCCCCGTCTGCCTCCCGCGGCCGGGCGCGGTGGCGCCGGCGGAGGGCGCGGAGGTCCTGCGGCCACTTCGATGAAGCCCATCGCGAACGCCGGCCAGCTGGGGCCCGATGTAGCCGGCTGGGTGATCGGACGGAACAGCGTTGAATTCGGCTGGAACGATCCGGCGCGTGCCGCGGCAGACACCCGCCGCATTCGTTTCGGTTCGGGTCTGACCGGAGATTTATATTTTCCCGCTGGCACCCCCGAAAACGCGAAGCTACCCACCGTGATCTGGCTGCACGGTTATAGCTACCCGCTCGGTTATATGTGGGTGTATCGACGCGATCTGCATCCGGTCCTCGCCCTGGTGAGAGCCGGCTATGCGGTTCTCGCCTTCGATCAATGTGGCTTCGGCGCCCGCCAGGCGGAGATCGCTCCGTTCTACGATCGTTATCCGCACTGGTCACAACTTGGACGAATGGTGGAAGATGCGCGCGCTGCCATCGACGCGGTCGAGAAGGACGCCAACGTCGACGCGAAGCAGATTTCCCTCTTCGGCTACACGCTCGGCGGCATGGTGGCTCTCCACACCGCGGCAGTTGATCCGCGCGTGAAAAGCGTGGTGTCGGTTTCCGGTTTCACGCCGATGCGCACTGACACCGCCGACCGTCCCACCGGCGGACTCGCGCGCTTCAGCCAGATCCGTCCCGTGGCGCCTCGACTCGGACTTTTTATCGGGCGGGAAAAAGACGTTCCCTACGATTACGACGCCTTGATCGCCGCGGTTGCGCCGCGCCCGGTGCTTGTCGTGCAAACGACGATGGATCGCGACGCCAACGTTGCGGACGTGCATAGCGCGGTCGAAAGCGCCCGGCGGATTTACGCTCTCAGCAACGCCGCCGATCAGCTTAAGCTGGATGAGCCCGTCGACTACCAGCGTTTCCCCGCCGCCACCCAAGACCGCGCGATCGAGTGGCTAAAAACCAAGCGCTGATCACCGCTTTCATTCACCCCCACCGTTTAAATCCCCATGAAAACCCGAATCGAAACGACGTTCGGCGCAGTGATCTGCGCCTTCGCGGCTACGGCATTGTTTTGTTCGCCCGCCCACGCCGCTGCCGCGGGCGGTGCAGTCACGATCACCGAAGATGCCAACCTCTACACGCTCGACAATGGCATCGTCACCGCGCGCGTGGCCAAAGCCTCCGGTGATCTCGTGTCGCTCCGCTATAAGGACCAGGAGATGCTCGCCACTTTCTTGAAGCCCGATGGTATGCCGGATCTCGAAAAAGATCCGCCCGGCATGAACCATGAAGGCCTCAACCGCGGCATGACCGACCACCAGTACGGTTTCTGGTCGCACGACGCGATGGGCCCGAAGAACACGCTGACCGCCGAACCGAAGATCACCATCGACCCGAAGGCCAACGGCGGCGCGCGCGGTGAAGTTTCCGTGAAGGGCCTCGCCAAAGGTCGCAAGATGGGTACGGGCCCCGGCTCGAATGCCAACGGTCAGTTCGAGGCGGATGTCGAAATTCGCTTCGCCCTCGAACGCGGAGCGCAGGGCGTCTACACGTACTCGATCTTCGAGCACAAGCCGGAGTACGCCACCACGACGCTCGGCGAGGCACGCGTGGCCTTCAAGCTGGCCGACAGCTTCGATTGGATGCTGGCCGACGAACATCCCAAGCGGAACAAGCTCTACCCAAAGACGCTGCGGGAAAACAAATACAACTACACGACCGTCCAGTCGGAGAACCCGGCGTTCGGCTGGGCCAGCACGACGAAAAATGTCGGTTTCTTCATCGTCAACCCGGTGATGGAATACATGAGCGGCGGCCCGACCAAGGTCGAATTCCTCGTCCACCGCGACACCAACTCCGTCGCCGCACCGACCGTGCTTAATTACTGGCGCAGCTCCCACTACGGCGGCGCGAACGTCACCGTCGCCGCGGGCGAGCAGTGGACGAAGGTCGTCGGGCCGATTCTCGTTTACGTGAACAGCGGCACCGATCCGCAGGCCATGCGGCGCGATGCGATCGCGCAGCAGAGGAAGGAAAGCAGCAAGTGGCCTTACGACTGGGTCAAGGGCGTCGACTTCCCCTCGCGCGAACAGCGCTCAACCGTCAGTGGCCAGCTGGTGTTGAAAGATGCGGGGGACCCCAAGGCCAAGATGTCTGCGGTGCGCGTCGGTCTCACTCATGCCGCCTACGAAATTCCCGCTGCCACCGCACCCGGAGCTGGCGGCGGCGCCCGCCAGATCGACTGGCAGGAAGACGCGAAGTTCTACCAGTTCTGGGCCAAGGGTGAAGATAACGGCAAGTTTTCGATCCCCCACGTCCGCCCCGGCAGCTACACGCTGCACGCCATCGCGGACGGCGTGCTCGGCGAATACACCAAAGCCAATGTGGTGGTCCAAGCCGGCAAGGGGCTCGACTTGAGCAAGCTCGAGTGGACGCCGGTGCGCCGTGGCAAGCAGCTCTGGGAAATCGGCATTCCCAATCGGAATGCCCGAGAATTCTTCAAAGGTGACGATTTCTTCCACGACGGAATGCCGGTCAACTTCGCCAAGCTTTTCCCGAATGGAATCAACTACGTGGTCGGTAAAAGTGATTTCCGGAAGGACTGGTACTATCAGCACGTGCCTCACGCGGAGGCCGAAGCGATCAAGCTGTCTGACGAAGCGATCGAAGCCGCGTCCCGGCCTCGCCCGGCTGTCGTCACGCCTCCTCCGGCGCCTGCCGGGGCTCAGGCAGGTGCTGCTGCGACTCCAGCCCGGGGACGCGGACCCGCCGCCCCAGCCGTTAATGGGGGCGATAGCGTGCGCACGATCACCTTCGATGTTCCCAGCGCCCCCCGCGGTGGAAAAGCGACGCTGCGTCTCGCGATCTCCGGCGTCGGAGCGCGCACCCTCGACGTTGCCTTGAACAATCAACCCGTGGGCGGCTTCGCCACGCTTCGCGCCGACTCAACGTTCGGGATGGGTAACGGCATCCAGGGGCTGTGGCACGAGCGAGAAGTCGCGTTCGACGCCAAGTTACTCAAAGCCGGCACCAACACGATTTCGTTGACCGTGAAGGGTGGCCCTGTCGCCGCCGGAATCATGTACGATTACCTCCGCCTCGAACTCGACGAGTCCGCCCAAGCTTCCCTGCCAACGCCTTCGCCCGCCTACGCTCGGAACTGAGGGAGTGATTGCGCCATGCTGTCGGAGCTCCGCTTTGCGTCGTCCCACAGCATGCCAGCAATCGCCGCCCCGGACACTGTCTCGAAGCGGATCGTACCATCTATAACTGCTTCCGCCTAAAGTTGGATGAGTCGGCCCAGCCAAAATCATGAGTTCAATATCCCTTCTTCCGTCCTTCGGCTCCCGTCGAACCGGGTTTCTCGCCTTCGCCGCTGCGTTCCTTGCTCTCGCGCTGGGAGGCGTGGGGACGACTTACGCCCAGACCGTCACGATTACGGAATCCGAAACGGACTACGTCCTTGCCAACGGCACGATCACGGCCCGCGTGCTCAAGCGGAACGGCGATCTCGCTTCGCTGAAGCATCGCGGAGTTGAAATGCTCACCGATCGATCGGGCCACGCTGGTGGCTATTGGTCACACGACGCGACCGGTGGCAAACAGCTCATCTCGCGCATCACGATCGATCCAAAATCGAACAGTGGCGCGCGCGCGGAAGTTTCCGTCAAAGGGATCTCCGGTGGAAAACTCATGGGGCACGGCCCGGGCGTGCCCGCTGGCGCCGAAGGTGATCTGCCCGTTGATATCGAGATCCGTTGGTCGCTCGGGAAGGATGACAGCGGAGTCTACACCTACTGCACGTTTGATCATCCGGCCGAATATCCGGCGGGTGCCTTCACCGAGGCGCGCTTTGCCGCAAAGCTTGCCGCGACGTTCGACTGGATGACGGTCGATGCGAAGCGCGACAAATTTTACCCGGCCACGCTGCGCGAAGGAGATAAGTATGTTTACACCGCCGTGCAGTCGGAAAACCCCGCCTATGGTTGGTCGAGCACGACGACGAAAACCGGTGTCTGGCTGATCAACTCATCGGTAGAATATCTCAGCGGCGGCCCGACCAAGGTAGAGTTCCTCTGCCATCGCGACACGACTCCGGTCGCCGCTCCGATCGTTTTGAATTACTGGCGCAGCAGCCACTATGGCGGCGCCGATCTCGCGGTCGCCGCGGGCGAAAAATGGACGAAGACCGTCGGGCCATTTCTGCTCTACGTGAACACCGACGGCGATCCGAAGGCGCTCGCGAACGACGCCCGCAACCAATGGAAGAAAGAGGCGGCGAAATGGCCTTACGATTGGGTGGCGGGGGTGGATTACCCGAGCCGCAACGAGCGCAGCACGGTCAAAGGCCGGCTGGTGCTTTCCGATCCGCAAGCGCCCGCGGCGAAGACGCCCAATCTCCGCGTCGGCCTCACGCCCGTCGCGTACACGGCTCCGTACACCAAGCCAGCCGCCAACGGCACGACGCCGCCCGCGCGTCAGGTGAACTGGCAGACCGACGCGAAGCATTACCAGTTCTGGGCGCGCGGCGATGAAAGCGGCGCTTTTTCGATTCCGCAGGTGCGGCCCGGCAAGTACACGTTGCGGGCGATGACTGACGGCGTCCTCGGCGAGTTCGCGCAAGCGGACGTTGTGGTCGAATCCGGAAAAACAGTCGACCTCGGCACCCTCAAGTGGACTCCGGTGCGGCGCGGAAAGCAGCTGTGGGAAGTAGGCGTTCCGAATCGCAACGGCTCGGAGTTCGCGGGCGCGGAGAATTTCTGGGAGCCATCCTTGCCGCTGGAATATGCGAAACGTTTCCCGGGCGACGTGAACTTTACGGTCGGCAAAAGTGATTTCCGGAAGGACTGGTTTTTCCAACATGTACCGCACAACGAGAACCCGGCCGCAAAAGTGGAGCCGTTCTACGGCATCCGGAGCGCGGGACGTCCCACGCCGTACAAGATTCATTTCGACCTCCCAGCCGCCGCGCGGGTGGACGCGATCCTGCGACTCGCGATCTGCGGCGGCGGCGCGCGTGAAATCAGCGTTTCCGTGAACGACCAGCCGGCCGGCAAAGTCGATCAGTTGCTCGTCGATGGCGCGATTACGCGGCACTCGATCCAGGCTCTCTGGTATGAACGAGAGTTGCGTATTCCCGCCGCGCTCCTGAACGCCGGTGCCAATGTGGTCACGCTCACCGTTCCCGGTGGGCCGATCAACAACGGCGTGATCTACGATTATCTGCGGTTGGAGCTGGCGGAAGATGCCAGAACGAGCGGCTTGTAAGCGCAACGGCCCGCAAAGACATCGCTTCGTCCCCAACTGTTCAATTACGTCTGCAGACAGGCTCTCGGTTTTTTGATCATGAAAACATATGTGACTCGCGCACTGCTTTGGATGGCCAGCCTTGCGGTTGCCCTTGCGCAAAATCCGCCTCCCCGCGCTCCGGACCTCGCGCAGAATCCCGCGCCGGCCCGACCGACGATCGATCCGACTTTGCCCTCGATCTTCATCGCGGGTGATTCCACCGCCGCGACGGTGCGCATCGATCCCGCGCGCACCACGCCGGTCCGGCAGCAGGGCTGGGGCAAGCCGTTCGCGGACTACTTCGATCCCACGAAGGTTAATGTCGTAAATCGCGCGCGCGGCGGCCGCAGCACCAAGACCTACATTTTGGAAGGCACGTGGGATCAGCTGATCGCCGACGCGAAAGCGGGCGACACCGTGTTGATTCAATTTGGCCACAATGACGGAAGTCCCGTCGCCGAGGCCGCGACCGTACCGCGTGCGCAAATGCGTTTCCGCGGCAGCATTCCGGGACTGGGTGAGGAGATGCAGGAGATCGACAATCTGCTCACGAATAAAAAAGAGGTCGTGCACACCTTCGGTTGGTATCTGCACAAGATGATCGCCGATGTGAAAGCGAAAGGTGCCTCGCCGATCGTCCTTTCCCTCACACTCCGCAACTTGTGGAACGACGGCGCGATCGAGCGCGGATCGGGCCGTTACGGCGAGTGGTCCTTCGACGTGGCAAAACAGGCACAGGTCCCGTTCATCGATCTTACGAATCGGATGGCTGACGTCTTCGACAAGCTCGGCGGAGAAAAGGTAAAGGCGCTCTATCCGCAGGATCACACGCATTTCAACGCCGAGGGGGCCGACCTTCACGCGGCGATGGTCGTCGCCGGGCTCAAAGGTCTGCGTCCGAGCCCAATCGCGAACGTGCTCTCCGAGAAGGGGACGGCCATTGTAGCCGATCGCTTCTCTTGGTTGCGCCTTCCTTCCGCGGCCAATGCGAAGCTCCCTTCGGTTTATCTCGTGGGCGACTCAACGGTTCGCCAGGGGCGAGGTGACGGCGCCGAGGGCGCGCAATGGGGCTGGGGCGAATATCTGCCAACGCATCTCGATCGTGAAAAAGTGAACGTCGTGAACCGCGCCGTCGGCGGGACCGGGGTGCGTAGTTTTCAGGACACCGGTTACTGGGACCTCGTGGTCGGCAAGCTTAAGCCCGGCGATGTGGTGATGATTCAGTTTGGTCATAACGACAACGGAGCCCGCGCGCCGCTCAAGGGCATCGGGGAAGAGGTCGAGGAACGCGAAAATCCCAACACGAAGGAAAAAAGCCCGATGCACTCGTGGGGTTGGTACCTGCGCCGATACATCAATGAAGCGAAGGCCAAGGGGGCGACTCCCGTGGTGTGCTCCTTGATCCCGCGGAAAATTTGGAAAGACGGAAAAATTCAGCGCACCAGCGACAGCCACGCCGATTGGGCGCGGGACGTCGCCAAAGCCGAGGGCGTTGCCTTCATCGATCTCCACGAAATCATCGCCGCCCGCTACGACGAACTTGGCTCCAAGAAGGTAGATCCCTTCTTCGCTGACGAACGGGTGCACACCACCGCTGCCGGCGCCGAGTTCAATGCCGCTTGCGTCATTTCCGGTCTCAAGTCTCTCCCGGAAAATCCTGTTGCGGCCTATCTGAAACCCGTCCTCTAGTTCCGGGGTGCGCCTCGAGGCGGTTGCGCGGCGCGCCCGCCGGCCGCGTGGACCGGGGTGCGCGACAGCGGCAGTCTTTCGCCGAACACGATCCTGTGGCCGTCGGGAGTCACGACCGCAAATTCGCGCATTCCCCAAGGCTTGTCCGCGAGCTGGTGCCAAATCTCCACGCCATTCTTGACGGTCTCGTTGTAGAGGCCGGATACGTCACGCACGTGAAGATAGGCGAACCACGAATGGTCCTGAGCTTTCAGCATCGGCATCGCGTCAGGGCAATGACCGAGGCGCAGCTTACAAGCGCCGCGACTCAGGAACGTCCAGCCGTCCACGCTGAAGTCTTCGGCAAAGCCGAGCTTGTCCAAGTAAAACCGTTTCGAAGCCGCCAGATCGTTTACGGCCAGCACGAAGGTGGACGTGAGAATTTCAGCCATGGGTCGAGGTTTTCTTCTTTCGCTGCCGATCAACGTCAAAGATCAGCCACACGGTTAGCTGGTCGGGTGGGCTCTGGCGACTGTATCGGTGCTTTTTTTCGATAAAGAACGTGAGGTCGCATGGGGTGATCATCGGCAATCGAAGGATGAAGAAAATCGTCGCCCGCGTCGCGCGTGAAGCCCAAGCGCTCCATCAACCTCCTGGATCGAATGTTCGTCTGGGTGGTAAATGACACCAACTGGTCCAGATGGAGGACAAAGAAAGCATGGTGCTCGGCTTGCAGCGCCGCCGCGTACGCGATGCCTTGTCCCCAAAATTCCCGACGGAAACGCCAGCCGATCTCGATACACGGCATAAAAGGCGCGGCAAAAGCTGGCTCTGAAAGCCCCGTGAATCCCGCAAAGACTCCTTCAACTTCCACCGCCCACAAACCCCAGCCGCGATCCTCGATGGTCTTCCGGAAGCGATCCAATGCCAGCTTGGATTCTTCTGCGCTCAAACACCGGACAAAGTATCTCATCACCTCCGCATCCGCATTCATCGCGGTGAATGCCCTAAGATCGCTTTCTTTCCACTGTCGAAGTCGAACGTCCGCCGCAGTCATTTATTTGCCCAACGTTCAGATGAGCCACGGCTCCTCGGAGCCGGTGCGTGGTTAGGCTTTTTCGACGGCGCTGGCGGTCGGGGAATCTCGGCGTATGCCGGCACATCGGGAGGCAGCAAATGAAACTTCTGCATCTCCGAAGTCCAAGTCACAAGGCGAGGACCTTGGAAGACGCCGGGATCATCGAGGGTGCCGACCTTGACGAGGACAGCACTGGGCGCGCGCTCTGATCGTGCAGTAAGATGGACGCCGCAATTTTCGCAAAAGTGCCGCGTCGGGGACCAGGGATAATCCTTCTTGTTGAAGGACCGAGGCACACCTTTGGTGAACTGGAATGTCTGGGCATCGACCGCCATGTAGAGATTCCCCGCGCCGCCGGAAATGATCTGGCACGTCCGACAGTAGCACAGTCCTCTGAACGGCTGCGCCTCCGCGCATTGGTAGCGGACTTCCCCACAGAAACATCCGCCAGTAAGAAGATTGGGTGCGCTCATCGGGAAAAACTATTTGCCGGGGGTTAAGATCAGCCACGCGGCGGTTGAGGTTCGAGGTAGGACAACCTGGCGGAAACTCAGGGCGAACAACCGCGTTGGCTAGAGTGCCGGTCAGGCTTTCTCTTCATTTCGCGCTCTTGATCACACCGGCAAAATAGAGCCCAGCGAGCGCGACCAGGATCGGCACTGTCACTGCTCCAATCGTCTCACTGGCGTTCGTGCTCGGTCGTTGAGTCGAGAACAGAACGGTAATCGCCCACAGGATCCCCAACAGAACGAGCAACCATCCCGTTGTCTTTCGCATGCCGCTTTTCTTTGGTTTGTCGTCCATGGGTAAAGCCTCGATTTTCTTGCCCAACAGTCTTGTCGGGACCAGCTGAGTGAGTCTGTTTCTGGGGAGCCGGTAACGGAATATCGCCGAACGCCGGGGAGCGAATCGGAAATACGAAGCGGGTGAAACTTAAATTGCCGCACGGGCGACCGGCGAAAGGAACGCCCGGCGAGGGTGGCTTTGTCGGCGATAAAGACTGGCTCGCGGGTCGCAGCACATTCAGCGAAATCGGGCACGTTTTGGGGACCGACCTTCGGTTCCTGCTGATTCTTCGCGAGACAACCTCCGCGTTTCTCCGACCCACGAGGCGGTGTCTGGCGAAGGACGCGAAGGCTGAACGCGGTCCGGATACGAACGACCGGCGTTTGATTGGGCCCCGCGGATCCGGCGGTAAAGCTGCTCGTAACGCCACACGATCGCCGTGCTGGGGAGCAAGGCGCGGGCGCATTGTCGGGCGGTCCGCCGGTTCGTGGGGCGAATAATACCCCAAGGTGGTATGAACCGAGTCGCGATTCCTGCTACTCTCCGCCCGCCATGCCACGCCGCCTCCGCCGACTCACTTTGAAACTTCCTCCGCTCTTCGCCGTGCTGGGATTCGCCCTCGCCACCGTTCCTTTCGCTTCCGCCCAACCCGCCCCCTCCACCCTCACCGGCCGTGTCACCGACGCGGAGCGCCTGCGAGCAGGTGGCCTAAATGCCATGCACTTAACTAAACCAGAACCGCTCCAGGGA
>JBDSSU010000161.1:0-7396 GCA_039928635.1 Opitutaceae bacterium
CACCCGCGAGGAATTCCTTGGCGCCGTCACGCGCGAAATCACGTCCCATTTTCGCCTCGAAGGCGATCTGCAGCTCGAGTTGCTCCGCCCTTGGACCGCTCCCGAAAAAACCGCCACCCTTTGGGAAACCGTGGTGCTGGAATATCCGTCGGCCGCGTCGTCCTCGATGTTGGTGCGTTGTCGCGAGCTCGCCGACGGGGCTTCGGCCGGGGAGTTCACGCTGGTTTTGCGCGCGACGCTCTGGCGCGAGGTGTGGGTTGCACGGCAGCCGCTGGCCCTGGGCGCGGTGTTTGACCCCGCGCTTCTCGACATTCGTCGCGTTGATGCGTTTCGCGAGCGTGACGGACTTCCTGCCGCCGCGGGTGACCGCTCGTACGTCATCTCCCGCGCAGTACCGGCCGGTCGTCTCCTCACCTGGCACGATGTCGCGCGTCGACCCCTTGTCCGAAAAGGCGAAACCGTGGAAGTGTCCGCGATTCAAGGACAGCTGATCGTTACGTTGAAAGGGGTCGCGATGGAGAGCGGCGCCCAAGGCGAGAAGGTCACGGTCCGCAATCCCGATTCCCGCAAAGATTTTTCCGCTACCGTCATCGATGAAAACCGTGTTCAAGTCCGCTTCTAACGCGGCATTCCTCGCCTTGGGATTGGCCGCGCTCGCTCCGTGCGTCCGCGCCGACTCCCTGTGGCCGGCTAACGCCACGACTCCGGCGCGCAGCCTGTTCGCCGATCGCAAAGCGTCCGCGAAGGGCGACATTCTCACGATCGTGGTTTCTGAGTCGGCGGTCGCGCAAAGCTCCCAGAGCAAAAAGTCAGAGCGTGCCTCGAGTCTCGATGATGCGGTTCAGCAATTCCTCTTCAGCGCGGCGACCAGTGCGCTTGGCACTCACAAAGGTGAACTCCCGGCGACCAAGCTCGGGGGCAAGGCAAGTTATTCGGGCGGCGGGCAGGTAAACAATTCGCAAAGCATCTCGGCCCGGGCCGCGGTCCTTGTTTCTGACGTGCTCCCGAACGGCAACCTCGTCATCGAGGGAGTGCGCGTGGTGACCTTCTCCGGAGAAACCCAATACGTCGTGCTGCATGGCGTCGTCCGCGCTGACGATATCGCGCGGGACAACACCGCTTTCTCCACGAACATCGCGGACGCCCGGGTGGAATTCTACACCGAGGGCCAGCTGACCGACGCGCAAAAGCGCGGTTGGATCACCAAGCTCTACGAAAAACTGCGGCCGTTTTGAGAATCGACTAACATGCGGACGTTAAAACTATTTTTGCTCGGGGCGTTGGTGGTCCCATTCGCGCTCCATGCTTCGCGCGTCAAAGACATGACGATCGTCGAGGGCGGGCGCGACAACCAGATCGTCGGTTACGGCCTGGTCGTGGGCCTGGCCGGCGATGGCGACAGCAACGCGGCGGCGACTTTGCGGAGCGTCGCCAACGTGCTTCAGCGCTACGGCCTCTCGCTCAATCCGACTGATATCAAGGCGAAGAACGTCGCGGCAGTCATGATCACCGCGGACATCGGCGCCTTCCTCAAGCCGGGAGCCAGGATCGACGTGAACGTCGCTTCCATGGGGGATGCGAAAACCATTCAGGGTGGGGTGCTGTTGCAGACTCCGCTGCTCGGGGCTGATGGCCGGGTCTACGCGGTCGCGCAAGGCCCCGTGGCGATCGGCGGGTTTTTGGGCGGAAGCGGCGGCGCTGGCGGCGCGACGGTGCAAAAAAATCATCCGACGGTGGGCAACATCAGCAACGGTGGGATCATCGAACGCGAAATCCCCGCCACTTTCGTGCGCGACAACACCCTGCGGCTGTTGCTCCACAATCCCGATTTCACTTCCGCGTCCCGCATGGCGGACGCGATCAACGGACGTTATGCCGAGGCCGCGACTCCCGTCGATGCCGCGACCGTCCGCGTCAAACTCCCGGGTGAATTCGTCGGCCGCGACGTCGCCTTCATCGCTGAACTGGGCAACATCGAGTCAACGCCCGATACCCTGGCCCGCGTCGTGATCAACGAACGCACCGGTACGATCGTCGCCACTTCAACCGTACGCCTCTCGCAAGTCGCGATCTCTCATGGATCACTCACCATCACGATCAGCTCGAACATCGGGGTGAGTCAGCCGAATGCTTTTAGCCCTGGTGGCCAGACGGTCGCAGTTCCGTCGACGAAGACCGATGTCAACGAAGGGAAGGGTGGATTCACCGTGTTGGGTGAGCCCCCTACGATTGAAAAACTCGCCGCCGCGTTGAATGCGCTGGGAGTTTCGACCCGCGAGATGATGGCGATCTTCCAAACGCTTAAGCGCTCTGGCGCGCTGCAGGCCGATCTTGTGATCAACTAAATCATGAACGTCTCCGTCATCGCTTCCACCCTTGGTGCGGCTACTTCGGGCCGCGAAATGTCCTCGCTCCTCGATCACGAATCCCGGGGGGCGACCAGCAGCGCAGCTGCGGACCGCAAAAAAGTTTCCGCGCAATTTGAAGCGGTGCTTGTGCGCCAGCTTCTGAGCAAGAGCGTCGGCTCGATGCTCGGCGGTGGCAGCAACGTCGCCGGCACCGTCTACGGCGATATGATGACCGATGCCCTCGCGCAACAGCTCACCGCTGGTCAGGGTCTCGGCCTGGGTCGATTTATCGAAAAACAACTCACCCCGCGCGGCACGCCAGCCGATCTGACGGAGGAAAAGAAAACCGCGACGGCTCAGCCGCCGGAAAACATCGAGGCGAATCCATGAAAACTCCCTGGGAATCCATCGTCTCCACGCTCCGCGAAGAACTCGCCGAATACGGCGGGCTCCTGCATCTTTTTGAAATCCAGCAACGCGCCCTCTTTGATCGCGACGCTGACGCCGTCCTAACCCAGGCCACCTCAATCGAGGCGCAAACCCGCACTCTCTCTGAATGCCGGCAGCGGCGGGAGAAACTCGTTGCCGAATTTGCGCTCGAGCAGGGTCGTCCCGCGAACAGCACGTTGCGTTCGCTCCTGCCTTTTGTCGCGGAGGAAGCGCGTCCGCTGCTGGAAGCGTTGATCGACGAGATCAATCGGCTGCTGCACCGGGTCCGTCGCACGAGCCGTCACAATCACACCTTGCTGTCCCGCGCCGTCGAGGTGCACCAGGAAACGTTGCAGATGCTGCGTCCTCACACGTTCACCAAAACGTATTCCCCGTCGGGTCGTCTCTCGTTGGCTGGGGGAGAGTTGGCGGGCAAACTCCGAGCGGCAGGCTGATCCGGATTTTTATGGCCGGCCTCTTCTCCAGTCTTAATCAGTCCGTCAAGGCACTCACCGCGCACAGTCGCGCGCTGGAAACGGCGGGCAACAATCTCGCCAACGTCAACAACCCCAACTACGCGCGCCAACGCGTCATCTTCGGTGATCGGGGCACGGTCGCGACACCGCAGGGCGCGCAGAGTCTGGGACTCGAAGCGCTCGGGGTGGAGCAGATGCGGAGTTCGTTGCTTGATCGCCAGGTCCTGCGCGAAATTTCGCTGAAGGCCTCGTTCGCGGCGGAGCAACAAGGCTATCAACGCGCGCAAGCCGGGCTCGGCCAGGCGATCGACCGCACTGAATCGGCGGGGAGCGCAACCGCCTCAGCCGCCAGGGGGCTCGGACCTGCAATCGATGAATTTTTCAACGGCTTCCAGAGTTTGGCCGCGAGTCCGACGGATGCGGGCGAGCGCCAGGCTCTCCTGCAAAAGGCGGCAATCCTGGTGGATCGCTTTCATCTCGCGGACCAACGCCTCGCCCAGGTCCAGAGCGATTTGGATGCCCAGGTGCAGAGCGACGTCGGAGAGGTTAATCGCCTGCTCTCGGCCGTAGCCGAACTGAACAGCCAGATCGGCCGGTTCGAATCGGGCGCGCCGAATTCCGCCATCGATCTCCGTGATCAACGCCAGGCGAAGCTCGAAGAGTTGGCCTCGAAGATTCCTTTTGAAGTGCGTGACTCGACCGGCGGGCAGATCCAGGTGGTCGCAAAAGATGCGAGTGGACTCGATGTCCTGCTGGTTGACCGCGCCCTCTTGAAGGGCACGGCGGCATTTACCGGTACCCAAATCACCGCGGGTTCTCCGGCCACCGCGCTGGCGCTGGCTTCGGGCTCGATCCAAGGAGCGCTCGCCGCGCGTGATGGGGCCGTGGCGACGTTGCGCACGAATCTCGACAGCGTTGCCCAGCAGATCGTGACCTCGGTCAACGCTCTCTACAATTCGAGCGGTACCACCGGCAACTTCTTCAACGCCGCCGGCGTCACCGCCGCAACGATCGCGATCGATTCGTCCGTCACGGTCGCGAATCTCAAAGCGAGCGATGGTGGAGCGGCTGGCGACAACGCCGTCGCACTCGGCATCGCGCGGCTCGCCCAGCAGCAATTTTCCACTTCCGGTTCCGGCTTTATCGACGGCACCTTCAGTGGTTTTTACAGCACGTCGGTGAGCCGGCTAGGCCAGGCACTGTCGACCGCGAACGCGCGCGTCGACGATCAGACGAACATCGAAACGCTCGTGCGCAACCAGCGCGATCAGTTGAGCGGGGTATCACTCGACGAAGAGATGGCCGACCTGATGAAATTTCAGCGGGCATTTCAGGCATCGTCCCGGGTGTTCACCGTCGTCGACGAGTTGCTGGACCTGGTGGTCAACCGTCTCGGCCGATAATTTAACCCCATGCGCGTCGTCACCAATACCGTCTCGAACGAAATCGTCCGACAGATTCAACTGCTCGGCACGAAGCAGGCGAGGCTGCAAAACGAAGTCGCCACGGGGCAACGCATCTTCCAACCCGAGGATGATCCCACGGCCGTCGGGCGCGTGCTCAATTTGGAAAGCGAGCAGCGCAACACGACGCAGTACCAGCAAAACGCCACCCGGGCGAAGGAGCTGAGCCAGGCTTCGTACTCCGGCCTGCAATCGATCAAGAAGGTTTCCGACCGCGCGACTGAGATCGGCACCCTGGGTTCGAGTATCCTCAATCCGTCGGCTGCTTCGGCCTACGCCTCGGAGGTCAACCAACTGATCGAGCAGACCGTGCAACTGGCGAACACCCGCTTTCGCAACGACTACATTTTCGCCGGGACCGCCGTCGATACGGCGCCCTACACAGCGGCACGCAACGCGCAGGGTAACGTCACCGGCGTAACCTTTGGCGGTAACGCCCAGCAGCAGACGATTCAACTCACGGAGAGCTCCAGCATTTCGCCGACGACCACGAACGCGACGAACCTGGGCCTGCAGACGTTCATTAATGATTTGGTTGCGCTGCGGGACGCGTTGCAGAGCAACTCTTCGCCGGGTGTAGCCGCTGCGCAGACCGGGCTGCTCGCTGGCGAAGATCTGCTGGTCTCATCGCTCGCCGAGCATGGCGGAGTGCAGACACGCATCGAGGCAACCCAAGTTCAGCTGACCGGTCGCGCCACGGATCTCGAGTCGCTGGTCTCGCGCGAAGCCGACGCAGATCTTCCCACGAGCGTCGTTCGCCTGAACCAGGCCCAGACCGCTTACCAGGCCGCTTTGCAATCCGCCGCCAACCTCATGCAGGTTTCCCTGCTCGACTATCTCTCTTAATTCCCAGCATATGAAAGTTATCCCGGAGTTTTATCCTACCGATCTCGACGTGCCGCCCGCCAACGAGTTTCACCTTCCTCAAGGCCTGATTGGGCTCTCGGAATATCGGCGCGCCGAATTGCTCTACATGCCGGATCACCTTCCTTTCCTCTGGATGCGACTCCACGGACCCGACACGCTTCACTTCGTTGTGCTCGAACCAGGCGGGATCATAACCGGATATGAACCGGAAATCTTCGATACCGACGCGGAGCAGCTCGACATCCACGATCCTTCCGAGGCCATGATCATCAATATCGTCACGCTCAAAAGTCAGGTGCCGGTCGAGGCGACGGTGAATCTTGTCGGCCCCCTCGTCATCAACCGGCGCACCCGGATTGGACGTCAACTCGTGATCTCCAACTATTCCCGATACAGTGCTCACCACCTGTTGGTTGAAAATCCGCAGACGGAACCCTGTGCCCGCACCGCCTGAGCTCCCATGCTCGTCCTCTCCCGCAAAGTAAACGAAACGATTGTCATTGGTGACAATATCGAGATCCGCATCACGCGGATCGAAGGCGATGTCGTGAAGATCGGCATCGAGGCACCGCGCGACATCAAAATCTATCGCAAGGAAGTGCTCACTGACATTGCCGCGAGCAATCAAGCGGCCGCGGTTCGCCAGCCGAGCTCGAAAGACCTTCCCCTTCTCCCCAAGCCGGCGGCGAAATTGCCACCCCCGCCCGCGGTTTCCCGTTAAAATTTTTCCCTCCCTTTTCTTTTCATGAGCGTCATCAATTCGAATCTCCAAGCCCTCAACTCCGCTCGCCATCTCAATCACACGCAGGACGTGCTGGCCCGCTCGTTGGGCCGTCTCGCGTCTGGATCGAAGATCGTCAAGCCGTCCGATGATGCCGCAGGACTCGCGCGCTCGGAAAAGCTTTCAGCCCTGAGTGGCCGCAATGAGGCGGCGACAACCAATGTGCAGAATGCGATCTCGGCACTGCAGGCGGCCGACAGTTTCATGGCGGGCATCACCAAGGCGCTTTCCCGCATGGACGAACTCGCGGTGCTGGCGAAAGACGTCACCAAGAATCCCGCTGACATCGCGCTCTATCAGGAAGAATTCTCAGCCCTGCAAAAACAGTTGCGCGAAACGATCGGTGGCACGGTTGCCCAGATCGGCGGCACGATTCCCGTCCCGAATCCGCTGGGGATGTTCAACGGCGTGAAACTTTTCGGCAATGATACGGCCAACCCGCAGGCCAACGCAGGCCTCACGGCGACGGGAAGTGCGCCCGGCGACGAGATGATCATTCCCCAAATCAATCTTCGCGACAGCACGATGGGGGCAATCATCGCCCAAGACGGAGCCGGGAATTTCCTCTTGAGCGTGACTTCTCCGTCGATCACCGCCGCGGTGGGGGATGCAGTCACGGACGTGTTCGACGAGCGCGCGAAAATGGGAGCGACTCAGTCACGCCTGGAGTTGGTTGCTTCGAGGCTAACGGTCGAAGGCGAGAATTTGGCGGCGGCTGTTTCGCGGATTCGCGACGTGAATGTGGCGAACGAGTCCACGCTTTACGCGAAGTACAACATCCTGTCTCAAACCGGCACGGCGATGCTCGCGCAGGCGAATCAAAATCCGCAGGCTGCACTCAAGCTCCTGCAGCGTTAAGGTGCCCATCGGACGGAGGAGGGCTAGAGGGCTTTCAATCGAGCTCCTGCCCTTCCCGCCGCTTGATCGTTCCTAGCTAGCTAGGGAGTGTCTTCAAATCCTCCTTGCCCTGTCATTCTGAGCGCAGCGAAGAATCCATGAGGATGTCCGCACCTTTAACCGGCTTCGCGTCTC
>JBDSSU010000162.1:0-8043 GCA_039928635.1 Opitutaceae bacterium
CGGTCGTTTGGCATCGCTTACTGTGCGAGCGAAATTGAGGTGAAGGCCGTATGAATGCGTCGTCCTCCGCTCCTCCCCTTCGCTTCCGCTTCCGCGGTGCAGAGCAGGTCCTGCCTTTCGGGGCGACCTTTGGGGTTCCGGCCCGTGAAGGTTTCACCGATACGCCGCCGAATGAAGTGCAGGACATCATTGCCGCCGTTCGCGGAGGCCGACCCTGGCGTGAGGAAATTTCCGCCCGGTTTCGGCAGGAGCGAGCGTGGCTGCACGACATCATTCTCTCACCGAAACGGAGCACCTTCCTCACCACCACGGCGCCCTCCCTCGGAGATTTGACCCTCGATATCGGTTGCGGGTGGGGACAACTCACGCTCCCGATCGCGCGGAATGGCGGAGCCGTGGTCGCGCTCGAGCCCGTCGCGGAACGCCTCGGTTTTGTGGAAGCAGCCGCGCTACAGGACGGTTGCGCCGAACGGATTGCGTTCATCGGTGCGGATTATCTCGACTGCGAATTCGAGCCCGCCTTCTCGACGATCCTTTCCATCGGTGTGCTGGAATGGGCCGGCGCGTTTCAAGGCGAAGAGGATCCCCAGGGCAGACAACAGCGTTTTCTCCAAAAAATCCGGCGTGACCTGAAACCTGGCGGCACTGCGATCATCGGAATCGAAAACCGCATGGGGCTGAAATATCTCCTGGGTTGCCCCGACGATCATATTGGCGTCCCCGGGATCGCTTGTCTTCCCGCCGACCTCGCCCGCCGGCGGTGGCAGGAACACTCGGGACATCCGTTGCGCAGCTTCACCTATTCGGACGTGGAATTAACCCAGCGCCTGCGCGACGCCGGATTTCCGCAGGTGGAGTTCTTCGCTGCGTTCCCGGATTACAAGCTTCCGGAAGCAATCGTATCGCTCGACGACGGCGGGAAACGACTGAACGAAATGATTCTCGATGGTTTAAATATCGCGGAGCACAACGGCTACAATGGACAGCGTCTGGACCCCACGCTCCAGGAAACCCTGCTTCACACCTACCGCAGCCTCGCCGAGCAACGGATCGCGCACCATTTCGCTCCCAGTTTTTTTGTGCGAGCCACCTCGGCAGCTCGGCCCCGTGCGCATTGATCCAACAGCCCTCCTCAGCGCCGCCGTCGAGAGCCAGCTGCTGAGGCCGCCGCTCAACCATACGTTTCTGGAGGGCAACATCGACCGGCGGCCCAATCTCGAACGCCGTCACTTGCGAGTCCAAGATGGGCTTGGACGCTTGATGAAGGTCACTCTTGGCGCCGGGCTGAAACCGCTCCTCGACCGCGCGGACGCCTTCCATGCTGCCGTGCCGGACAATTCACCGGCGACTCGTTTTTTTCTACACTCGGAGGAAGGCGACGTGTGGGCGCAGGATTGGATCGAAGGACCAAGCTGCGAAAGGCCAATCCACGATCTTCCGACGGCAGTCGATACCATCAGCGCGCTGGACCGCCTCGAGACCGCGCTGGAGGCGACGGCCCAAGCCTCCGCGAGAGCAGAATGGGAAACGGAGTTGGAAGAATGGAGCCGAAGCATGATCGAGCTGCCGGTGTGGACGCCTTCAGAACAGCTTTACCTCCAGCGAAAATTGGCGCCCTGGCTGCGCGACATCCTCCGCCCCACATCGCCCAGGCATCGCTGGTCGAACGGGGATTTTTTTTCTGGCAATTTGAAATTGCCGTCCGAGCGAGTGGTGCTCCTCGATCTTGAATATGGCAGGCGCACCCATTTCTACCTCGAGGATCCCGTCCGCTTCCTGCGCCTTTCACCGATCGCCCACCGCCATCCCGGCCTTTTCGCCGGACTCTGGCCGGAGATGTCACCTCCGTGGGAAATCTTTTTTCAGCTGAGGCAGCTCGCGCTCGAGCTCGCGGTGAACACGCCGGAATATCTCACTCGCGAAGTGCCTTTGCGAAAGGCCTATCTCCGGTTTTCGTTCGAAGCCGGCGGACTCGACGCCCGTGAATGGTCAGAGGCATCACGCCCGCCGCCACCCGAATTCGCCAAAGAAACGGTGCAGTTGTTCTGGCAAACCGGAGACGGTCCCTGGAGTGAAACCGATTCCCGACGAATCGAAGTCCGGCGCGGGGAAAAACAGTTCGTCGCTTTCCGGATCCCGACGAACGCGAAACGCCTGCGGCTTGATCCAACCGCCTCGATTCGGCCTGCGGTCATCAACGCGGTCGGCACCATCGATGCCGCAGGGAAGTTCCAGAACTGCTCGATCCAAATTACCGCAGCGGGTGCCGAACTGAACCAAACGCCGGAGGGACTGCACGTTTTACCCCACACGACCGACGCGCAACTGTTCATCCCGTTCTCCTCTCCTGCCACATTCCTGATCGCGGAAATCTTCGTCTTCGAAAAATAGCCGGCCGTCATGAAGATCATCCCTCACATCGAAAACGCGCGATGGGTATCCCACCCCAATCACGCGATCGAGATTAGCGGATGGTGTTTCTGCGAAGCTGCCTTCGTCGACGCGTTTGCTGTCCTGCTAAGTGGCACCGAAACAGCAGCGGTCGCACCTACGGAGCGGCCTGACGTCGAGCGGCACCAGGGTGGAAATCCGCACGCTTTGCGCAGCGGTTTCAAGATCACCCTTCCGCTGCTGGAGTTGGAATCATCGATCGAGCTGCGCGCGGTCGTCGGTGCTACGTCATCTTCTCCTTTCTTCTCGGCACGAGCGGGAGATCTTCCGGGCCGCGGCGCGATCATTGTCGGGTACGCTTCGTGGGCGAGGGCGCTCCAGGCCAAAGAACAACTGCTTCCCCCTGATCTTCCACCGGTCGGTAAGTTTGCACCGCTGGTGTCGCTCCTCCTGCCCGTTTACAATACGCCTCCGCGGTTCCTTACCGAGTGCGTCGAGTCGGTGCTCGGTCAGACCTATCCTCATTGGGAACTGCTGGTCGTCGACGACGGCTCAACGAGCGCGGGATTGCGGGACCTCCTCGCCAGCTTCGCCCGGCGGGATCCGCGGATCAGCGTCGACGCCCTGTCGGAAAACACCGGCATTTCTCGGGCGACGAATCATGCCCTGGCAAAAGCTGGCGGAGAATATGTGGGCTGCATCGATCACGACGACCGCCTGCATCCGCAGGCGCTCGCTGAAGTCGTGCATCGCCTGATCTCAACCCAGGCGATCGCCGTGTACACCGATGAAGAGAAGATTACCGCCGACGGTGACCCGTCGATCGGGGTTTTTAAGCCCGGCTTTTCCCCGGAATTTTTGTGCGGAGTCATGTACATTGGTCATTTGCTCTGTGTTCGCACTGCGGTCGCCCGCGCCATTGGCGGCTTCAACCCTCGCTACGATGGAATCCAGGATTTCGAATTCGCCCTCCGTCTGAGCGAGCATTCCCCGAAAATCGAACACCTCCCGAAAATTCTCTATCAGTGGCGAATGTCTTCCACGAGCAGCGCCCAGTCGGGCAATGTCAAAGGCGACATGGACCGCCTCCAGCTCGAGGCCGTCACGGAACATCTGCGACGCAACGGCCGGCAGGCCAACTTGACGGCCCTGGGCGCCCATCGCGTGCGCCTTTTACCGAAACCGGCCGAAACTTTGCCACGAAGCGCGCTCCTGGTGCCGCACGAATCTTTTCTCGAAAGGATTCAGCATGCTGGAAGTCACGAAATCTTGGTCCTGGATGAGCTTACCGTTGCCGGATTGGGCCGCGTTCTCGAACGCACCGACTGCGAACATCTCCTTTGGGTGAACGAATCCCTCGTCATCGAAGCGCCCTCTGCGATCGCCTCGCTCCTCGCCTTCCTCGACGAACCGTCGGTGGGTGCCGCCGCTCCCGTGCTGCTTGCCAACGATGGAAAAATTTTTGCCTCGGGAGCGATCATCACGCCGAAAGGAAGCCTCGTACCCGCGATGCGGGGATTCTCCGCGGAGGTTGATGGCTATAACGGTTCATTGGTGTGCAACCGGGAAGTAAGTACCGTGCTTGCTGCCTGCGTCGCTCTGCGCTGCAAAGATCTCCGCGAGCTGCTCAGCGAGACCGCGCATCCGTTTTCAGATGCCGGTATGGCCGGGCTCTGTCTGGCCCTGCAACGGCGGAACCTCCGCGTTCTCGTGTGCGGTGCGCTGCAGTTCGGCCTCCGAAGAGACTGGGGCGGCCACGGCGGCCTGAAAGCGGTGATCGGCCTCAATCCGCATTGGACGGATCCCTACTACAACGTCCACCTGAACGCCGAGCATGGCGACTATCGCCTCCGAAGTAACCACTCCGCCCCGTGAAGCGCGCCACCCTTCACGAGCAAAAATTTCGCGGTTTTGTTAATCGAATCGAACTTCCCCCCCCGGCCAAATCGTTGCACGCTGCACGGGTGCGTCATTTCAAGTTCCATTCCCGACTGACCGGGTTGTGCCCCACCCGTCGCCCGTTTCCCACGGAATAATTT
The DNA here is from genome assembly GCA_039928635.1 of Opitutaceae bacterium. Lineage (GTDB taxonomy): Bacteria > Verrucomicrobiota > Verrucomicrobiia > Opitutales > Opitutaceae > DATAKE01. The sequence continues at coordinate 4,431 of JBDSSU010000162.1, forward strand.
TCATCAATGCCCGTTCTCCTTTCGATCGTCGTCCCCGTTTTCAAAGAGGAGAAAAACGTGCCGGAGTTCCTGCGGCGAGTTCAGCCCATCCTGGCGAATATCACTCCCGATTATGAGATCATTTTCTCACTGGACCCTTCTCCCGATCGCACGGAGGAAGTCATCCTCACCCACCGCTCCCAGGATCCACGGATCAAGCTCCTGAAATTCTCCCGCCGCTTCGGGCAACCGATGGCGACGCTGGCGGGCTTAAAATATTCCTCCGGCGGAGCGGTGATCGTGATGGATGTGGACATGCAGGACCCACCGGAACTCATCACCGACATGACGGCAAAGTGGCGGGAAGGGTATGACGTTGTCCTCCCGCAACGCCGCCAACGCACCGGCGAGCCGTGGCTGAAAAAACTCGTGTCTTGGACCGGCTACAAGGTGATCAACAAAATCGCCGAGGTGAACATCCCACCAAACACGGGAGATTTTCGGCTCATGTCCCGTCGGGTGGTGAATGAGGTCATCGGCCTGCGCGAATCACATGGCTTCCTGCGGGGAATGGTGGCGGTGGTTGGTTTCAACCAGTGCATCATCCCGTTCGACCGCCCCGCGCGCCACGCCGGCGACACCAACTACAACCGCTTCTTCGGTTCACTGCGCATCGGCTTCAACGGCATCTTCGGGTTTTCGACCTATGCGCTTACCCTCAGCACGATGTTGGGTTTCGCGATCGCCACGTTTTCGTTTCTGCTGATGGCGATCTATGTTTTCTACAAGCTTATGGGGTGGCAGATCCTCTGGGGTAATCCGACCCTCGTGATTCTCATTTCCTTTCTCGGGGGAATTCAGCTCATCAGCGTCGGGATTTTGGGCGAGTATATCGGCCGCATTTATGAGGAGGTTCGCGCGCGACCAAAGTTCATCGTGGAACGCGCCGAAGGGTTCGCCCCCGCGCCCGAGCGTTCGGCCCCCGACAACCGAGCCAGCGTGGGACTCTAACGGGATATGGAAGCAAACTCCGATCTCACCCGGCAACATTTGGAAAAGGTGGGAGCGTTCTTTGATGCGGCGCCGACCGAACTGAACTGGGCCGCGCAAGGCTACCGCGAGCTGCTCGCGAGTTACTACAATCTCCTCATTCGTCCGGACGCCTCGGTCCTCGAAATCGGTTGCGGGGCCGGGGATCTCCTCGCGCTGATCCGGGCGCAAAAAAAAGCCGGCGTTGATCTCTCGGCGACCCAAATTGCCGCGGCGCGGGTCCGTCTTCCCGACGCTGATTTCAAAGTGCAGGCGGGAGAATCGCTGAACATCTCCGGACGTTTCGATTATATCATTATTTCCGACACGCTGAATTTTGCCGCGGACGTGCAGCAGCTCCTCGAACGCCTCCACGAGGTTGCCAAGCCGGACACCCGTCTCGTCTTCAACTATTTCTCCTCGCTCTGGCGGCCGGTGCTGTCGCTCGCGACCCTGCTCGGGCTCAAGCGGGGGCAACCCCAGAGCAGCTGGTTGTCCACCTCCGATGTTCGCAATCTTCTGCAGCTCACCCAGTGGGAGCCCATCGTCCATCAGCACCGCCTGCTCTGCCCCGTGAAATGTTTCGGCTTGGAATCGCTCCTGAACCGGTGGATCGCTCCGTTGCTGCCGTTCGCCTGCCTGACCGTTTTCGGCGTGGCGCGGCCCGCCTGGAAAACCGCGCTCACGCCGACGCCGCGAAAAGTTTCCGTCGTAATTCCCGCGCGCAACGAAGAGGGAAATATCGAGGCCGCCATTCGGCGGACGCCTGAGATGGGCGCCGGCACGGAGATTATTTTTGTCGAAGGTCACTCCCGCGATGGCACGTGGGCGAAAATCCAACAGGTCGCCCGGGACAATCCGCAGAGAACAATCAAGATCATGCAGCAAACGGGGCGCGGGAAAGGCGACGCCGTGCGCATGGGCTTTGCAGCGGCGACCGGAGATGTTCTGATGATCCTCGACGCCGACCTGACGATGCCGCCGGAGGAACTGCCAAAATTCTACGCCGTCATCGCCAGCGGCCGTGCGGAATTCGCGAATGGCGTGCGGCTGGTTTATCCCATGGACGAAAAAGCGATGCAGTTCCTGAATCTTTGCGCGAACAAGACCTTCGGGATCATCTTCACCTGGCTCCTCGGCCAGCCGGTCAAGGACACGCTGTGCGGGACCAAGGTGCTTTCGCGGGAGCACTACCAACAAATCACGGCGAACCGGGCCTACTTCGGAGACTTCGATCCGTTCGGCGATTTCGATCTGCTTTTCGGCGCCGCTAAACTGAATCTCAAAATCGCCGATGTCCCAATCCGTTACCGGGAACGCGCCTATGGCACGACGAACATCCATCGCTGGAGCCACGGCTGGTTGCTCCTGCGGATGGTCTGGTTCGCGGCGCGGAAACTTAAATTCACCTGAGCATGGCCAACGTGCGCGCGGGCAGGTCCAACCCTCGAAACTGACCCCATGCCTTCCGCGACCAAATGGCCCAAAATCCTGCCGCCGCTCAGCACTGAACAAAAGCGCATCAGCGACGATTTCATGAAGCTGTGGCACGAAGTGCTGCCGCGAAAATTCGGGGCGATCGAAAAATTCAATCACGAGTTCCCGGTCAAATACTCGCGCGCTGGATTTAAAACGACGCTCGAGATCGGGGCCGGGCTTGGCGAACACCTCCGCTACGAGCGGCTGACGCCGGAACAGGAAGAAAATTACTACGCCAACGAGTTTCGCGAGAACATGGCTGCCCAGATTCGCGAGACCTATCCCCGCGTCAAAACCGTGGTCGGCGACTGCCAGCAGCGCATGGATTTCACGGACGGTTTTTTCGACCGCGTGATTGCCGTTCATGTCCTGGAGCATCTGCCGAATCTTCCCGCGACGATTCGCGAGTCTCACCGTCTCATTAACAAGGAGCGCGGCCGCTTGTTGGTGGTGATCCCCTGCGAGGGCAGTCCCGCCTACAGCGTCGCGCGGAAAATCTCGGCGGAACGCGTCTACAAGAAACGCTACGGCGGCGATTACTCGTGGTTCTACAAGCGCGAGCACATCAATCTGCCGCACGAAATCCTCGCCGAACTGAACCCTTACTTCACGATCGAGGCCAAAAGTTTCTTCCCGCTCCCGTTTCTCCCTTTCATCTTCAACAACCTCGTCATCGGCCTCAGTTTGATCCCCCGGCCGACGCCACTCTAAATCGAATGCAAAAAGTTTTTGTCACCGGCGCGGCCGGCTTCATCGGCAGCAGCCTGACCGACCGTCTTCTCGCCGAGGGAAAACAGGTTGTCGGATGGGACAATATGTCGACGGGCCAGCGGCCATTCATCGAAGGCGCGGGGAAACAGACGAGCTTCATCTTTATCCAGGGCGATAATCTCGATCTCCCCGCCCTCACGGCCGCGATGCGCGGGTGCGACATGGTTTTCCACCTCGCGGCGAATGCGGACGTGCGCTTCGGCACCGAGCATCCCGGCAAGGATATCCAGCAAAACACCCTCGCGACTTACCACGTGCTGGAGGCGATGCGCGCCAACGGAATCAAGCGTATCGGATTTTCCTCCACGGGCTCGGTCTATGGTGAAACCAAAGTGATTCCCACGCCCGAGGACGC
>JBDSSU010000163.1:0-9526 GCA_039928635.1 Opitutaceae bacterium
CCGCCAGCGCAGGACTTTGCCCGCGGGCAAACCGACGGCCCCCAGAAGCGCGTCCTCCCGGGCACGTTGGAGCAGGGCGAATTGAAAAAGCATCGCGACGAGCCCGAGCGCCGCCGCGATCAGGAAAAAACTCATGCCGATAAAAAGCCCGCCAAAATCCACCGGCGATTTCGCGGCATCGCCGGCCGTGGTCCGAAGATCACGCACGACCAGCTGATTCATTTCCGGCCGCAGTGCGCGTGCGATCGTCGTCGTGAGTTCGCTCTCCTGCGCGCGATCGAAGGGGATTCGCAGCGCAGTCGCACTCCCCCATCGCGTCGCCCAAATTTCCGCCCCCGCTGCCGCGGAAAGAAAAGCTTTGGGCGCACCGCGATGGTCGTCCCAGTAGTTTTCGTCCTTGGTGCGAATTTTTTTCAGATCGAGCGGCAGCCCGGGATCCCAATCGTTCTGATCCTTCGCATCGCTGATCCCCGGGAACGCCGGCATCCACGCGCCGTCCGCGGCAAGGCCCTCAAGCGGCACGACAGACCGCACCCGAAATGAAGCATTCTGTTCCACGAGGGTGCCGGCAGGCCCGGTCTGAAAAAAGGTGAGTTGGACGTCGGTGCCCGCGGCGGCTTGCAGGTCTTCCGCCAGCCACTGGTTGAGCACGATCTCCCTCGCCCCGAGATCGCGGGGTAGAAAGGGCGCCGCTTCCGGCGTGGTCGCCGTCGCAATGGAATACGGCGTGGTGCGATCGCCCGCCCGAAATTCGTTCACGAGGTACGAAACCACCGGTTGGCTGCGAGGAAGCGCCGCGCTCACCGCCGCCGAAATTTCCCGATCGATAAAGATGCGATCGGACGTGAGCTCGAAGACCGACGCTTGCTCGAGCCACTTCAACGTGAGCCCGTAATCCGCGAGCTGCACGGAGCTGGCCAGCGCACCACCGAGATCGGGCACCGACCCCGCCGCGTCGATTAGCAGCAGGTTCGCCCGGCCGGCACGGCCGAGATTTTCCTGCAGCAATTCGATCGGGAGAAAAACAGAGGGCGGCGGAATCTGCGTCGCCTCCAAGCCGAAACGCCCAAACGACGCGTCACCCACGATCGCCGCCACGGTGCAACGGATGCTCTGCAACGTCGCCTCCGCGCCGGCCACGGGGGCGTTGCCCGCCAGAATTCCTGGCTTTTGCAGACGGACAACCAGCGCGTCGCCGACCGCGACATTGAGCCGGCGCGCGAGGGTGTCGTTGATCGCCACGGACGACGTGGCCGCGTCGAGCGGCACGGAGGCGGGGGTGGGCGCAAATTTCCAGAACGCTTCGGTGACACCGACCAGCTGAACCTGGTTAATTGCTGCCTGAGTGCCGGGATGCGTCGCCGTCCCGCGCGCGTACATCACTGGCGCGGTGCGCACCTGGGCGGCCGCGGCAAATTCATCCGCGAAGCTCTGGCGGAAAAACCGGTCTCCGGCGGCCATGACATGAGTCGCCCGTCCGATTCGTTTCCCGCCGATCTGCCGCAGAGAGGCGGAGACGGAGTCGCCCGCAAAGAGCGCCCCCAGCAGGACCGTTGCCCCCAGGATCGCGCCGGCCAGTGCGCCGAGGTAGGCGTAACGATAGTGGAGCAGACTGCGAAGAACGTAGCGGGCGGGAGTCATCGGCGGGACGAATCCAAATCCGTGGTCGACGGGATGTCCTCATCCCGCCCGCCCCAGCGCCGACTTACCCTCGGTCCGAGTTTACGCATTTTCGCGGGGATTCAAATGCCGGGTGGCCGCCACCAAATGGCCGGCGTCGAGCCGGTAGGTCTTTGACATGCGCGACGCGAGGCCGGGGTTATGGGTCACGACGACGAGCGCCACCTGGGCACTTTCATTGGTGCGCAAAAGCACCTCGGCAATGCGATCGCCGGTCGCCGGGTCGAGCGACCCGGTCGGTTCGTCCGCGAGAATGATTTTCGGCTGGTTGATCAGCGCCCGGGCGATCGCCACGCGCAGCTGTTCGCCGCCAGAAAGTTGCCAGGGCCGATGCGTCAGCCGATCCTCCAGGCCGACCTGTTCCAACAACGCCGTGGCGCGATCGCGCGTCACCGACGGCTCCTCGTCCCACCCGCCGGCCAGGCGCGGCACGAGGACGTTCTCGAGAATCGTGCACTGCGGCAGCAGGTAATGGAGCTGGAAAATAAAACCGATCGATCGATTACGAAACTGCGCCGCTTCCGCCGCGTTCAACTTCGACAATTCGCGGCCATCAATCGTCACCGATCCGGCCGAGGGCTGATCCAGTGCGCCGAGCAAATTGAGAAGCGTGGTTTTTCCGCTGCCCGAGGGACCGACGATGGCGACCGTTTCGCCGGGAGCGACGCTGAGATCAAGATCGCGCAGCACGGTAACCGGCCCGGTGGCGGTCTCATAGGTTTTGGAAACACCGGAAACGTTGATCATGGGAGGAATAGGGATTGGAAATTCCAACCACGGATGAACACGGATGGACACGGATGACCAAACCCACAGCGGCCAAGTCCACGCGCCCTTCTAAAAAGCTCCGAGGCGTGGTCTGAGTGGCACAGGCCATGTTGTTTTCTATCCGTGTTCATCGGTGTACATCCGTGGTTAATTCATCAGGTCAGGATTTTCCAGCGGCGGGACTTCATCTCGAACACCGGCAGCGTTCCCACCGCGACTTTTTCCACTTCAATGCGCATCTGAAAAGCAGATCGAAGATGCTTCGAGAGTGCGGCGGCCGGATTGATCGATTCATCTTCCGCTTCGAAACGCACGCACACCTCCGGCAACGCACGGCGCTTGTCGATCTCGACGAGGTACTCGCGCACGCCCGCCACCGAGCGGACCGCGGCATCCATCGCACTCGGATAAAGGTTCACGCCACGGACAATCACCATGTCGTCCACGCGGCCGAGAATCCCGCCCTCGAGCGCGAACTCCGCCGGATCTTCGCCGGGCATCACGACCGGCCGCACGAGATCGCCCGTGCGATAGCGCAGCAATGGACACGCCACCCGTCCCAGGGTCGAGAGCACCAGCTCACCTCTTTCACCGCGAGAGACGGGCTCATTGGTGGCGGGTTTGAGCACTTCGCAAAGATAGGCGTGATGCAACAGCCGCAGCGTCGTCGGCTCGTGGGGGATACCGTACGACACCGGGCCCACTTCGGTCATGCCGTGATGATCCACCACGCGCGCGCCGGGCCAGCTCTGCTCAATGCGTGCGCGAATTTCCGGGACGCTGCCGCCAGGTTCACCCGCGACCATGATGCGCTCGACGCCCGACTTGCTCAGGTCAAGCGAATCGGCGGCGGCGACTTCGGCGAGCCGGAGCGCATAGGTCGGCGTGCAGCAAAGAAAGCGCGGGCGTTGCGCGAGCAGGAAGCGAAGCCGTTCCGCGCTGCTCATTCCCCCGGCGGGGACGGCCCGCAATCCCAGTTGCACCGCGGAGTCGAACGCCGCCCAGAAACCGAGAAAGGGTCCGAAAGAAAACGCGAAGAACGCGGCGTCGCCCGCCTGCGCTCCGGCTTTTTGCCACACCACTTTCCAGTTGTTCAAAACCCACTGCCAGCTCTCCGGATCGTCGAGCCAGGCGATCGGGCGCCCACTGGTTCCGCTCGTCTGATGAAAACGCGTGTAGCTGCGCAGCGGAAGCGTGAGGGTTGAGCCATGGGGCGGATGCTCCACTTGATCCCGCGCGAGTTCGTCCTTCGTCGTGAACGGCATGCGCTCGCGAAAATCCGCGAGCGACTCGAAGCCGGACAGCCCCCTGGCCATCGCGAGTTTGCTTTGATAAAAACGATTCGTCGGCGCGATCCCGGCGATCAGGCGATTGAGCGCGGCCAGTTGTTGTTGCTCGATCGCCGCCATGAAGCGTTAGCGCGATCCTGGAGCGGAGGGCATCACCCGGGCGCCAGCCTTCGCGGTGTTGGGAGCCGGAGCCGGCTTGTAAAGGCTGACAAGACAGCCGCCCGCCGCCGCGAGTACGATGCCGGCGTAAAATTGCCACGGCACACCCGCGAAGCCTCCCTTGGGCGGATGCATCAGCGTGGCGGCGACGGCGTTCACGATCGGCGCGCCGGCAAACACGATTGCCATCACCACCGTCGGCGTCCCCTTCGCACCGAACGCCAGCAGAATGCCAAACGCGCCGATGGCTCCGAGCGCTCCCGCGAACAGCGAAACCCACACGCCCTTGCTCGGGAAACTGAAATCAGCTCCCTGGATTTTCAGCATCAGCAGCGGCGCAAGCACCGCGATGATGAAGTAGGCGACGCCGACGAAGAGGAAGGCCTTGTACCGGCCGGACACCGGGTCGGCCATGCCGAGCTGACCACTATGCAGGAAGACCCCATAGAGACCCCAGGTGGCGACAGTGAGGAAAGCGTAGAAGAGCCATTGCATAAGCGGAGAGGGCGTGGAGTTGGAGTTGGCGACCGAAAACTTTAGCCACAGATCACACGGATGAACACCGATGGAGGCGCCTCCGAGTCAGGTTTTTCATCTGCGCTCATCGGTGTAATCTGTGGTTAAAAAAATCAGGCGGACTTCGCGGCGTTCATCGCCGCTTCGAGCTGCTGTTTGAGCGCGGGCGGAATGGCGGCCTTCCGAATCTCGCGGGCTTTCGTGTCGAGCTCCACGTGGATGATCGAAAAAGAGCCGGCGGCGAGCAGCGAACGCTTCTCCGCTTCCGCAGCGAAGATCCAGAAACCGTAACGCAGGCTGCTCGTGCGAATCTCCTCGATGCGAAGACAGGTCTCGAGGGTCTGCTCGAAACGCGCGGGCTGGTGGTATTTGCAGGACACCTCGATGCGCGGCCATCCCTCGTGATCGGAACCATCGGCGGTGTGGACGCTGTGCCCCAGAGAACGGAAGAAGGCATGTTCCGCCGTTTCCACGAAGCGAAAGAAATTCGAAAAGTGCATGATCCCGGCTAGGTCCGTGTCGGCAAATTCCACCATCCGGCGATGGCAGAAATGAAACTTTTCGGGGATATCCATGAGTGCGGCGGAATCAGGCGGTCGCGCGAGTAAGGCGGTCAATCACCTGGGTAAACTGCTCGCACATCGTCCGGGCACTGAAATGTTTTTCAACGCTCAACCTTCCTTCGCGGCTTAATTTCTCCCGCCGACTCGGATCCGCGAGCAGTTGCTGCCACGCCTGCGCCAGCGCGGCCGCGTCTCCACGCGGGACACACAGGCCACCGCCACCGGCGCCAATCAGCTCCGGAAACGCCGCGGAGTCCGGCTGCACCACCGGGATTCCGCACGCCATCGCCTCGATCACGTACAAACCGAAAGCCTCCGGATAAACCGCGGGGACGGAAAACAGCGTCAGCCCGCGGAGGAACGCGATCTTCTGCTCGCGCGTCAGGTTCGGCCTCCACTCGACCCGGGAGGCGAGCCCGGCATCCGCGATTCGCCGTTTCATCTGCGCGATGAACGCTTCATCGCCGGCCGTCGCGGCACCCGCAATCTTCAGCTGGACCGTCTTGTCGCCGAGCTCGCGCGCCAGCGCGATGAACGCGTCCACCAGAATATCCAGACCCTTGTCCCGCGACATCCGGGCGAGGTAACCGATCACCGGCGGGGACGAGGCCGAAGCGGCCAGCGTGTAGCCGTCGAGGAGAATCCCGTTGTGCACGACCTCGATCGCTTGCGGGTCGAGTCCCAGGCGTTCGCGAATGAACCCGGCGTAGAAGCGACTCGGCGCCAGCAGCAGATCCGACGCGCTGAGGCGCTGCCGCATCGCGGCCCAACATTTTGAGCGAAACGGCTCCGGCAGCCCGTCGAGGAAAGAGTCTTCCCCTTGGAAGAACGTCACCACCGGCGCATCAAAACGATGTTTCATCTCCTCCGCGAAACCGGCCAGGAGTGCGGTCGATAAACAAACGAGGTCCGGGTTCACACTTTCGCCGAGCCAGTCGAGCAACTTGTCGGACTCCTTGCGAAAACGGCTGTTCTCGACGTTGAGCATTTCGAGCGTCATCTCGCCATGCTCGCGCGCGGACGTCATGTGGCTGTGGCGCGCCGCCCACTTCAGCAGAGGCCGCCAGTTGAGCAGCCGGTCGAAGAACGCGGGCGTTTTCCGAAAAAACGGCATCTTCTGTTGGAGGTAAACGTTGATCCCGCCGAAAAAGATCGGCGTCGTGTTCAGCCCTGCGAGCGAAGTGTCGTCGAGCATCAGCGGCAGGTACATCGGCGCGATCGTCACGTCGTGGCCCGCCCGGTGCAGTTCCCGCGCGAGCGCATTGTCGCGCATGCAAGCGCCACAATAATAGCTGCCGGTACCGGGCGTGAGAAAAACGATTTTCACGGGAGGCTGCGGCCACGCAGGCGACGTCAGCGGCCTGCGGCGGCCGGCAGGATTTCGAGGATCCAGGCGAGCGGTTCACCCGTTGGCTTCGTGAGCCGGTTGAAACGCCCGTGACATGTGGTGCGGGCGGGGGGGCGCATGAGAGTCAATGCCAGCTCCTCCGCCTTGACGGAGAAATAACTCATGGGCGCGCTGACAAAGGGAATTTGGAACTGATGCAGCAGCGCCCCGAGCGGAACGCGGCCCGCCTCAATCATCGCCCGTTGCGGGGCCGTGAACTGATCGAGCGCGATCGCAATCACTCCGTATTCGGCGAGGCGGCCGGTTTGCGTGCGAAGAAACACCTCCCGCAGATAGAGCTCTTGGTTCTGCTGGCACCGGAGCACGTCCACGTGAAGGGCGCTGCCGTGGAAAGCGGACAGCGTCGACGTCATGTCTTGTGCGTGCACCAGGAGCTTGTGCTCTGGCTCCGGCATCCCGGTGCCGGGCAGCGGTTGCAGCGACTCGGCCGCGATGCCGCAGCAATCTCGCATGAAACGCCGCAACGCCTGCGGTACGTCCTCGGCAATCACTTGGTCAACGGTTCGCACAGGATCAAACGGCTAAACAATCTGGGAGGTCCGGTGCTGCTGAAGGAAAAATTCGTGCAACAGCGTGTCGACGCAGAGGAGTCCATCCCGCGAAAGCCGAACCTCGCTCTCGCTTACCACCAAAAGCCCCTCGTCGCCGAGATGCGCCAGCTGACCGGCGAAACGTTGGGCGATATCGACGCCAAATTTTTCCGTGAAGTAGTCGAGAGCGACGCGCCCGAGCTTCATCTGGAGAATGAATTCACGGATCATCAGCTCCTCTGGCGAGGTGCGAAACGCGCGCTTGATCGGCATCTCACCCGCTGCGACGGCTGCCATGTAGGTGTCCAGTTCAGTGAGATTTTGGTAATGCACGCCCGCGGCGTGGGAGAACGAGGCCACCCCGAGACCGATCAAATCCGCCCCGCGCCAGAGTTCATCGCGATAAACAAATTTCGTCCGCTTCGGATCGAGGACCGCCGTGTAACCGCTCGCGATGGTATACCCCGCACTTTCCAGCGCACCGAAAGCTTCCTTTACCCAGCGGCGCTTCGTCTGCCAGTCGGCCACCGGCGCGACCAGTTTCCCCTCGGCCTTCATTTCCTTGTAGATGGTCGTGTTGTACGGAATTTCCATCTGGTAGATCGTCACGCTGTCCGGCCGCAGCTTGATCGTTTCCTCGATGTTGCGCTGCCAGTTCGCCTCCGTCTCCTCGAGCATGCCGGCGATCAGATCGACGTTGATCTGCTGAAAGTTCTCCGCGCGGGCCCGCTCGAAGGCGGTGTACACTTCACCCGACCGATGCGCGCGCCCGTTGATCTCGAGGATGTGGTCGTCGAAATTTTCGATGCCGAGGCTCAAGCGGGTCACGCCCACCTGTTTGATCGCCGCGAGCTTTCCCGGATTCAACGTCCCGGGCTCCGCTTCAAACGCGACTTCCTCCGCCGCATCCCAAGGCAGGATGGCTTTCAATTTATCCGTGAGTTCACCGAGCTGCTTCGCGGAAAGATACGACGGCGTGCCGCCGCCGAAATAAACGAAATGGGGTTTGCGGCCCTGGTAGAGCGGACGCTCGGCGATGGACTTCAGCTCCGCGATCGTGGCGTCGAGGTAGTTCTGGATGTCCTTCGCGTTTTTATCGGTATAGACGCGAAAATAGCAAAAGTGACAGCGCTTCCGGCAAAACGGGATGTGGTGATAAAGCCCGAGCTTGGTGCCTTCAACCGGCTCCGAGTTTAGAGCCACCTCGACCTCGATCTTCTGATCGTCTGACCAGAACGAAAACGGCGGGTAGTTGGAGATGAAATAGTTTCCCGCCAGCGTGGAGCTCTTCTGGGCGGGCGCGAGGGGCTCGTTGTTCATTGGGAAGATTGACGCGTGGAACCGGCAATGGACTCACGTCTAGGGCGCGACTCGGCCACGGATTGCAAAAACCGTGCCCTTCTCGCCGCCAAGGATGATCTGGTTGCCACCAAACGCGGGCGAGGCAACCACCGACTCGCCCAGCTCCAGCCGCCAGAGTTCGACCCCCGCTTCGAGACCAGCGGCGTAGAGCCGGCCATCGGTGGATCCAAACACGACTCCATCGGAGAACACGATCGGTGAACCTTCCACGCGGCCGCCCGTACCAAACTTCCAAACACCCACCCCCGTCTTCCGGTCGATCGCGTGGAGGTGCTTGTCGCGCGATCCGATGAGCACCAGACGTTCGTTAACGGCCGGCGAACTGAAGAACGGCAACGCGCGGTCCTCATAGGTCCACGCGATGGTTCCGCCCACCACATCGAAGGCTACGGTCTGGTTCGCGTAGTTCCCGCAGAAAGCCATCGTGCCATAGGTTCCGATCGAAGCGGGAATGTAGGCGTTGGCCGGAATTTTGTGCACGAGCGAACCATCCTTCAGATTCACGACGTGCAGCTGGGCGTCGCATCCTCCGAATACGAGATAGCGACCATCGACCACCGCCGGCGAACCGTTGATGTAGTCATCCGTTTTGTAGGACCAAACGATTTTGCCGTCGGCAGCGTTCAACACGCGGGTCGTCCCATCATAACCGTTCAAGAGCACCCACTCCCCTTCCCCCGTAGGATTTTTAATCGCGATGGCGCCCGAACTCATCTTGTCCTCCGCCGCGAAATTCCAAAGTTCGGCGCCGGTCTCGGCGTTCAGCGCGTAGAGCCGGCCGTCATTCGAGGCGACGAACACCTTTCCGTCGCGAACGGCGGGCGCGGCGGTCACCGCGTCTTTCGTTTCGAAACTCCACAGCTCACGGCCCGAGTCCGCCGCCAGACAATGCAAGGTGCCTTTCGCCGTGCCGACGTAAACGCGACCATCCGCAATGGCCGCCTCGGCCGAGATCGGCCCTGAAGCCGCGAAGGTCCACACCGTCGCGGGATTCACCGGCACTTTGGCGGTAACACTCCCACTCAGCGCGGGACCGCCGCGAGTCATGGGCCAGCTCGTCTGCGAAACTGCGGCGGCGGTTTTTGCGTTGGCCGCTTTTTCGTTCGGCGCGGTGGCTCGCTCGCCACAAGCGGCCAGGCCGAGCGTGCACACGATGACGAGCGCTTTGAGGTAGGGCGCGTCATTCTTAACGCGCCGCTTCACTGGCATGCGCACGCCCTGAGACAGCGGGTTGGGGACAACCCGCCCTAC
>JBDSSU010000164.1:0-8420 GCA_039928635.1 Opitutaceae bacterium
GGGCTGCGCGGTGATCGGGATGAGATCGTCGCCCTTGATCAGATTGCGGACGTTCAACTGCACCTTCCAGTCGATGCGCTTGTTCGAGATTTTTCGGGTGTAGCTGACGAACGCATCCACGTTGGTCTGCCCAGGCGCGTAATAGGGATGGGCGCGGTCAATGGCCACGGGTCCGGAAGTGATGAGTGAACCGGCGAGGGCTGCCGGGGTGGCCGTCAGCGGGTAATATTCACCCGCTGTGGTGTAGCTGACCGGGTAGCCGATCGCGACCTTGTCTTCCCAGCGGACGCCGCCGCCAATGCCGAAGCCCCGCAGAAACCCGTCGCGGGCGAAGGTGTAATTGGTGACAAAGTTGGCGCGATATTTCCGGACTTCCGGATTCGTGACGCCCTCAGTCGCCACGAGATTGGCCAGAGGGACGACGACGTTTTGGGTCCAGTATTGCGCGAGCGTCTGCGAACCATCGAGGGCGTTCAGGTTGGCCGTGCCGGTAACGGGATCGATGGGGTAAACGTAGGTGGCGGCCGGGATTCCCTTGGGGCGCGCGCCGAGCAGCGCGATCGCGGGCTGGAGGCGGTTGAAGAGCGTGATCGTGTTGGGCGCGATGCGTGACTGGGTGACTTCGTTTTTGGAGAAGTTGAGGAGGATGCGCCAATTGCGGTTGGGATTGAAGACGATGTCCGCCTCCGTGCCCTTCGCGACGTAGTCCTGGACGTCGCGATAACCGGGGAGCGAGGTGATGGTGCGCGTGAGGTTTCCCGCGGCGGCACTACCGCTGACGGTGAACTTGTAGAGCGTGGGATAGTCCGCGGGCAGGAAACTCAACAGCGTGGCGATGTCGCCCTCGCGTGACGGGTTGCCGGCGCGGTTCACCTCGGTGGTCCACCCCGTGATGGTCTGGTTGATCACGTTGTTCACGATTTGGCTGAGCGCGCCGTTGCGGCCGGCGTCGGCGTCGATGACCTTGGTTTCGAACTGGCTCAGACGGATGTTGAACCGGTTGTCGAGGGCCGAGAAGTTGAACCCGTATTCCTTCGTCTCACCTCGGGCGGATGGCAGGAGCACGCCGAATGCGTCGGTGCCAGCGGTATTCGGGGTGAAGTTGCCCGATTTGTTGTAGAAGACACTTAGATCCAAACTTTTTGGCAGCCGCAAAAGTTTCTGCGGCCAACGCAGCACCGCGCCGTAGGTCTTCACTTCGCGAGCGGCGGCGAGCGGCGGACGTTTGGGGAGGACGAAATTGTCGAAACTGGCGTTGATCAGGTCGACGTTGGCGAGACCGGCGGCCCCGGCGCCGGTGGCGGGGACGTCTTGGAAAAAACGGTCCTCATCGCGTCGCCAGCCGACGGTGGTGATAAGCAGGTCGTCCAGCCAATAGCTCATGATGCTGGCCGCTTTCGACTCGATGATATCGCGGTTGAAGAATCCGTTGCGGAATGTCTGGCGGAAGGTGTAGGGCAGCGTGGTGACCGTGGCCTGACTCGGTGAACCGGCGGCGGCGTCGAACACGTTCAGATTCACCCCCAAATTACTTTCGATGCTCGGCATCCGGATGGGCTCAAGCTTCAGCGGGTTGTTGTTCCCGATGATCGAGGGCCCGATGTAGGCGAGCGCGTGGACCAGCCGGTTGAAACTATAGGGATCGACGCTGACGTCGTTGATCTGGGGACCGAAGAGCGTGAACTTGCTCTGGATCCGGAGCGCATCCTTTTTCACCCGCTCCCCGAGGACCGTGGCGGTGTGGCGGCCGAGCCATTTGCCCCACGAAGGTGAGAGTTCCTTGAAGTCGTATTTCAAGTACCCGGTGGCGCGCATGGCTTCGCGTTCGCGGACATCCTGGTTAAAGATCTGCTGACTGAAATCGGCGTAGGGCCGGCCGAGGTTCGGGTTGGGGCGGCCATCGGTGAGGAACGCGTTCACGTCGACGCGGAGGTGGTTGGCATTTCCTTGGGTGGAGAAAAAGTTGTTCCGGTTGCGGGTCTCGCGTAGTGCTCGCGGAAGTAGGCAAGCTCCACGCCGACGCGGTCGCCCCAGCCGCGTTGTTCCAACGAGAGGGAGAGATTGCGAAACGTGTCATTCTGACGACCGGTCTCGTCGATTTGCTGGTTCTCCCAGTCGAAGGCGCTGAAGTCGGTGAAGCCTTGCGTCTTGATTCCGGCCGGCACGCGGCGGTCCGGGTAGAAATCGCCGGGGATTTCCGACCCGTTGCGCGACTCGTAGAACTGCTGGCCGTCGCCGGCACTGTCGCGGTTGAAGACGGGATCGAAGAGCTGATTCCGGATCGAGTTGATGGCGAGGCTGCCGCTGCCCGTGATGTTCGTCGTGCGCGCGCCGGAATAGAAACCGGTCGAAATCTGACCGCCGCCCGTTCCCGTGTTCGCGATCTGGAAAACCGGCGGACCGAAAAAACCCTGCTGCCCGACGAGGAATCCGCGGAACGGAACGGCCGGGGTGCCGAGGGCATTGCCGGGGATGTTGCCGCTCGAACTTTGCGAGGCCGCGAGCGGGTTGCGCGCGGGATCGTCGTAGAACGTCCAGTCGAACGCCTGCCGTCCGGCCGCATACCATTGCGGGCTGATGCTGTTAAACGGGAGGACGGAAAACGGGCGGTTGGCCTTGGTGTTACCGGTTTCAACATCGGCTCGGAGCACCGTGGCGCGGTAAGGCTGGAATGTCACCGCACCGAAGAGTCGGCGTTTGTTCTCAAACGCGGGACGCTGGTTGTAGCGTTCGTCGTCCGCGACGGAGGCGAGACGGAACGCCAGCTTCTTCGGGATGAGCACGCGATTGAGATCGAGCGTGGCGCGCATCGCATCGTTGTTCCCGTAGCGGAACTCAACCTTGCTGATGTTTCGGAAGAGATCGGCGCGCAGCAGCGTCGTGTCGACCACACCTGCCGGGCTGGCGACGCCAAAGAGAATCGCGTTCGGGCCGCGATTCACCGTGACCGACGACGTGTTGTAGCTATCGACCGAAACCTCGGTCGCGAAGAAACCGCGGGAGAACGTGGGGCCGCTCAGGCCGCGCGAACGTGACGCGCTCTGGAGCGCGTTGCGCACGCTGTCGCCGACGACGTTCGTCTCGGTGATGTTGCTGCCGGCGGCGTTGGAAAAGTTTCCTCCGGGGCCGCCCGCTTCCATGCCGGTGGCGTAGATCAGGAGGTCGTTCGCGTTGGTCGCGCCGATGTCGTTCAGGAAATCTTTATTATAAACCGAGATCGAGGCGGCGATATCCTTGATCGGGGTGCTGAGGCGGGAGCCGGCGAGGGTATCCGACGATTGGTAACCGGTGTCCTTTTCAGAACTCACGGTGAATGGGCTGAGGACCACGGGTGCGGTGGTGGTCGGAGGCTCGCCCGGAGCGGTTTGAGCTTGGGCGCTGGCGGCGCCGACGGCGAGGAGACTGGCAAAGAGGGATAACGAAGATGGTTTTTTCACGGAGGGGGGTGGACTGCTTGGGTCAGGTACTGAGGCTTTCTTTTCGGGCGGTTTCGGAGGCGACGCGGGCGGCGCCCTCGGAGGACCGCGGCTTGGAGGCGGTGCCGTGAAGACCGTGAAAGCGCCCGTGCGCGAATTACGCTCGGCGACCAAACCGGTTTCCTTCAACAGCAGCGCGAGAGCCTGCTCCGGAAGAAAATCGCCTTTCACCGCGTTGGTCTGCCGGCGGGCCGTCGCTTCCGTGGAGAACACCACATCGACTCCGGATTGCTCCGCGAATTGCCGGAGCGTCATCGCCGCCGAGGCCACGGGCAGATCAAACCGCCGCGTTACTTCCGAATCGGCCGCGCGCGCGCCACCCAGGCACGCGGCGCCCATGGCCAAGGCGAGCGTGGGGACGAACCGGCGACGCGGAGACGGCTGTGAAAGCGGAGTCACGACGAGTGAGGCAAGCCGCCGCGCCAAATCCCCTACGCAAATTTGAAATAAAAATTTCAGACCAACCGATCCTGACTTTTGAATTTTGGGAGGCCTTGGGGTGAGCCGGGACCTCCGGGGGCGGATGGACGACCAACACCAGTCGAACCCGTCGCGACCGGAGGGCAGGCCACCCCCAAGAAAAATCCAAAAAAAATGCGCCACCGCTATCCGCCGGTACTCCGCGTTGCGTGCAAAAAAAGCCATCGCCCGGGACCGCGCTTTCTTCCGCGGGTTTCCGCCAGTGCCGTTAATCGCGCCGCAGCACGATCGCGTTACCTTCCCGTTCTGAACGAATGTGGAATTCTCCCGCCAGCAGCCGGAGCAGCGACTCCACGTCGTCCGCTCGGAGCACGCCGCTCAGGAGGACATTGCCGAGAGCCGGATCGCCCAACACCAAACGATCGCCTCCCCGCCGGCTCGATTCTTCGTTGAATAAAAGCACGGCGCGGGAGAGCGGGGTGGCGGCAAACTCCAACCGTGGCACGCGCCACGCGAGTCGGGTGGCCATGGCCTGCGGCGAGACGGTGGTGATTTCCGAGTGAAGTTCGGCCCCTGGTCTCGCTGAGGGTCGAGTGACGATCATCTGGTTGCCGGCGTCGAGTGTACCAAGCGGCGGCGTCGGCACCGAGTCTGACGGATGCGCGGGCTGATCGATGGAGACCCGACCTTCGGTGACGAGGACTTCAACGCGTTGAGTCGCGTGGTCGACGGCGAAAGCGGTGCCCACGGCACGAACATCGATTTCGCCCGCGGAGACGACGAACGCGCGCTGCGGATTCTTCGCGACCTGAAAGTGCCCCTCACCGCGCCGCAGAATGACGCGTCGCAGCGGCCCTGAAAAATCCACTTCGATTTCCGCGCCCGCGTTGAGTTCGACCAGCGAGCCGTCCGGCAGCGTCTGCTGGCTTGGGCGCAGCACCACCGCATCATGCGCCGCGGCCAAAACCGCGGCGGTCTCTGCCGGGGTTACGCGGACGACCCAAGGTCGCCAAGCCCAGCCGCCGATCAACAGCACGGTGACGACAGCGAAGGCCGCGCGCTGCCGCCGTTGGCTCCGCCTCTTGAGATAACGATCGAGATCGGCCATGACGCGGCCGGCCTGGCCCTCCTCGCGCGCCCAATCGAGCACGCTTCGCTCTTCATGAGGAGCGCGCTTCCGCCGCAAGGAATCAGAGGGGTCACTCATGAGCTGGGAAAACGGGTGATCCCTTTTTTGCGCAGATACTCTTCACAACGCCGCACGCCGCGGGCGAGTTGCTCATCCACCGTTTTTTCCGCGATACCAAGTGTGGCGGCGACTTCCTTTTGGGAAAGCCCGCGCAGTTTGCGCAACACGGTGACCTCGCGGCATCGTGGTGGCAGGGTGGCGAGCGCCTCGACAAGGAGACGGAGCGTTTCATTTTTCTGCGCGGTTTCGGAACTGTTCTTCCCTTCTTCTAGGACCGGCAACGCCGCCAAATCCCCTACGGCAATCAGGGGAGACCGCCGCTCGCGGGCGGTGAGATTGAGCGCCACGTGACGGGCGACCGTGAAAAGAAACGCCTTCGCGCAACGGACCGGCTGGGCGGCACGGGCTTTCCACATCCGCAGATACGACTCCTGCACCACATCATCAATGTCCCGCACGGCCGGAAAAGAACCGCGGAGATACGAGCGAAGCACGGGTTCATGCGGTTTCACTTCCTCGACGAACCAACGACTGCCTTCGGACTGGGGTGAATCCACGGCGCTGAAAAATACGCGCTAAGGCTTAAGCACAAGATCGATTTTTCGCGTCGGTCGCGCCTGGAGCCGGCGGAGAGGTTGCGCCGGTTCAGCGGGCGTGCGCGACATCGGCGACGACCTGGATGGTTTCCCGCAGCCGGGCGCGGGCACGAGCGCGCGCCTGTGCGGCGATCGCCCGCGCGGCTTCCGGGTCGCGGGCCAGCGCTAGAACCGCAGCTGGCAGCCGCTGCACATCATCCTCCCGGTCGAAATCGAAAAGCCACTCCCCCAGCCCGAGATCACGCCACATGATCCCCTTGCTGCTTTGTTCAGCCCAGCGGACGACGATCGCCGGCACGCCCTGCGCGATGCACAGGATGGGGCTGTGCATCTCGTGACCGAAAAGACCGGCGCTGCGTCCATAAATGGAGATCGCTTCGTCGACGAACCAGGGCGTGTCGCGCCACACGACGTGAGACTTCACATCCGCAGGAAGCAGATCGAGCAACCAGTCACGCCCGATGGGAAGGGCGGTGATGTCCTCGTGTCCGATGAGAACTTTCAAACCCGTTTCCCGCACGACCAAGGAAATGGCAGCGCGCAACGGGGCATGGTCGTGCTCCTTCATTTCCTCGTTGCGAGCGTGGCGAACGGGATCGAAGGGGCGCTGCTTCAACGGGTGCAACCACACGGGCGTCATTCGCTGTTTGGGCAGGCAGACCAGAAATTTCCCTTCGTCGAGACCTTGGGCTCGCAGGTAAGCGCGGGCGCGCTCGTCGTCGCGCACGTCGGCCGCGAAGGCGGCGTCGGGCGAAAATTCCATGATAGGCGCTTTGACGCCGTCGCTCCTTGCCTTGGCGAGCGAAACCGAATCGCGAAAGTAAACGAAGCGGGCGTCGTTCAGCGTGGCCTTTTCGGGAATGCCGTAGAGCCCGTAGGTGACGCCGTACACGCCGAAAGGTTTGCCCGTGAGTTTGCGAAACGCCGCGGCGTCGGCCCAGCCGAGGGTCGCGGGTCCCGAGCCGTGCAAAAACAAATCCGCTCCCTGCACCGCGGCCGCGAGTTCCGGCGTGGACGCGGCGCCGTCAGCCGCAAGTTTCCCTTCGACGATTTGCAAACGGGGAAAACGCCGCCGGAGCATCGTCACTTCTTCGGGCGGCAGATAGTGATAGTAAGGCCAGAATGTGACCTCGGCGTCGGGCACATGCTCGGCGAGAAGGGCGACCAAACCTGGCGTATGCGCGATGTCGCCGATGTTTTCCACCTGCCAGCCCGAGCGGAGAAGAATGCGGGGCGCACGGCGATTGTTCGCGGCGAAAGCGAGGCACGACGTCACGGAGGCGGCCAGACACGATTTGAGAAAACGGCGGCGTTGCATGAGGTCAGGGGGAGCAAACTCGATTGTGGGTGGCAACGCAGAAACATGGTCGCTACCAGCCGGTCGCAGCCCCCGATAGCTCGCCGCCGCCCGGCCCGCGCGCTTCTGATCACCAGACCTTCCGCCAAAATCCCAACGACGCTCCCGGGGCGTCTCCTTATTTGCCCGCACCGCCCTTGTCATCAGGCGCTCCCGCGCAAATTCTCCCCTCGACTTCGCCGGCACTCCGCGCAACGAAAAGCCCGCCCCTCGCGCGACCCCGCCGCCCCCATGCCGAATTCCGATCAGACCCGCTGGTTCGCGGACGAACTCGCCCCGCACGAGTCCGCCCTCCGCGCCTACCTGCATGGTCTCGTCGGGCCGTCGGATATCGACGACCTCATCCAGGAGACCTACGCCCGCCTCCTCCGCGCTCGTGAGCGCGGCCCCATCGCCTCGCCCCGCGGGCTCCTCTTCGCCACGGCCCGCAACGCCGCCCGCGACCTCTTCCGCCGCCGCACCACCGCCAATACGTTTCCCATAACGGAAAACGAGGCCGCACGCGTCTTCGATGATGCGCCCAACGCCGCCGAGACCGCCAGTCGCCAGCAGGAGACCGAACTGCTCGCTTCCGCCATCGCGGAGCTGCCGCCGCGCTGCCGTGAAATCCTCGTCCTTCGCAAATTCGAAAACCTCTCCCATCGCGAGATCGCCCAACGCCTCGCCATCTCCGAGCACACCGTGGAATCGCAGCTCACCAAGGCCCTCCACCGGTGCGAAGAATTCTTCGCGCGCCACGGCCTGCCCTGAACCATGAGCCAGCCTTCGCCCGATTCCACGGAAAGCATCCTCCGCGCCACGGCGGCGCGCTGGACCGTGCGCCGCGATCGCGGCCTCTCTGCCGCCGAGTCCATCGAGTATGAACTCTGGCTCGCCGCCGATCCGCGCCACGCCGCCGCCATGCGCCGCTCCGTTGGCGCGTGGGCCCGGCTCGATCGCCTCTCCGATCACACCGCGCACCAGACCATCGCCACCGCCACCCGCCGCCGCTCGTATTGGCGGCGCGCGCTGGCGCTCACCTCCCTCGCCGCCGCGGCCGCCGTGGCCGTGGGACTCTTCACCTTCCGCCGCTCCGTCGCGCCCGCCGCGCCGGTCGCAGCCATCGCCCCCTCCGGCCCGCGCACCGTCACACTTTCCGACGGCTCGCTCGTCCAGCTCAACACCGGCGCCGAGGTCACCGAGGAGTTTACCGCCACCGAGCGTCGCGTCCTCCTCGGGCGCGGCGAGGCGCACTTCAGCGTCACCAAGAATCCAGCACGCCCCTTCATCGTCACGGCCGGCGCCCTCCAGGTTCGCGCCGTCGGCACCGCGTTCAACATCAACCTCCAGTCCGACGCCGTCGACGTGCTTGTGACCGAAGGCCGCATCGCGGTCAGCGTCCC
>JBDSSU010000165.1:0-3373 GCA_039928635.1 Opitutaceae bacterium
CAGCTTGTGCGAAGCAATCTCCGCATCAGCCGGGCTTTCTTTCAGCGTGGGAATAAAAAATTGCGACCAGAGTTTCATGGAGTCGGGCAACGAAACAGCCCACCCACCCCGGAGCAATTTTATTTGCGACCGCCCCAACGCGCGCCGATTAATCGCGCAAACATGCCTGCACCCTTCCGCGAGCGACGCCCCTGGCCCATGAAATGGATCGTGCTCGCGATCGTCGTGGTGATCGTGCCGTACACTTATCTGACGCTCCACTATCGCCGGCCGGGCAAAGCGTTTCAGCCGTACGCCGATTTGAAAGACCGCGTGAACACCCGCCAGCTCCTCTCCGGCGGCTTTCAGCGAATCACCCTTGGCGCGCAACGCCCCGCGGATCCCAAGCCCTCGCTGCTTTCGGCGTCCATCACCCAGGGTGCCGGTGGACTCCCCGCGGTGTTGCGTTCCTCGCTGGCCGACGAACCCAAACTGCCCGCCGAGATCCTGAGCGTCTCGGCCCCCTCGGCGGTCGCCACGGGTGAGCCTTACCTCGTCCAGTTCAGCTGCACCCTCCCGGACACACGCCATCAACTCGCGGGCGCTTCGCTCTATCTGCGCAACCAGGAGATTTTTCTCGTGCCGAATTTCGAGCCCACAGGGGCTGACCTCGTGGCGCGAACGCGCGAGAGCGTCGTGCAGCTCACGGTGCCGGCGGGCGCACTCAAACCCGGCAGCTATCACGCGGCGATTCTCGGCGAACGCGCCTCGAAGTCGTGGACCCTGCAAGTGCATTGACGCTTCGCGCGCCTTCGTCGAAAACTCCGCCCAACTTACTTTGATGAGCACCGGCAGCGCCCCTCCACCTTCCGCCGCGAACGTCGCGACGGCGACGACCATCAAACCCACGGATCTTCGCGGGATCCTCCATTACGTCCCGCGTTTCCAGGGTCAGATTTTCGTCATCGCGATCGACGGCTCAATTATTGCGGACGAAAACTTCAGCAATCTGCTCGTCGACATCGCGGTGCTGCGGAGCCTGGGCATCAAGGTCGTCCTCGTGCACGGCATCGGGCATCAGCTGCAGGAGCTGGCGGCGCTGCGAAATGTCCCGATCTCCAACGTGGACGGCGCAGGCGTCACCGACTACGCAACCCTCGATCTGGCCGTGCGCGCCTCATCGCGAGTTTCCCATCACGTTCTTGAAGGCCTGACGCAAAACGCGCTGAAGTGCGCGATCACCAATGCAGTCCGCGCGCTCCCCATCGGCATCATCAAAGGCGTGGACCACCAATACACCGGGAAGGTCGAGCGCATCGACAAGGAGTTTCTCCGCGAATTGATCGACCGTCAGGTGATGCCCGTTGTCGCCCCGGTGGCGTTTGGGCCCGACGGCAAATCGTTGCGCGTGAACTCGGATTCTCTCGCGGCAGAAGTCGCCGAGGCGTTGAACGCGACGAAGATTATTTATCTGACGCCCCACGCCGGACTCGAGATCGATGGCGAAGTCAGGCGCGAGATTTCGGTCAGCGCGATCGACAAGCTGCTCACCGAGGCTCCGGAGCGCATCGCGGAAAGTGTGCGCAGCAAAGCAGTCCACGCGGTGAAGGCGATTGAGGGCGGCACGCCGCGCGTTCACATTGTCGACGGCCGGGTGTTCGATGGACTGATCAACGAAATTTTCTCCAACGAAGGCGTCGGCTCCCTGCTTTACGGGAACGATTACCAGCAAATCCGCCGCGCGACGAAGCGGGACGTGCGCCTGATCTACAATCTCACGCGCCACGCCGTGAAGCGCGAAGAGCTGATTTACCGGACGCAGCAATCGATCGAAAAAAACATCGACCATTTTTTCGTTTTCGAAATCGACGAGAACATCATCGCGTGCGTCACGCTGTATTTCTATCCCGACAAGCCGCAGGTCGCGGAGGTGGGTTCGCTCTACGTTTTGCCGTTCTACAATAATCGCGGGATCGGAAAAAAGATGGTGGAGTACGCCTGCATGATGGCGAAGGACCGCGGCGCGAAGTCTGTCATCGCGCTTTCGACGCAGAGCTTCGGCTTTTTCACGAAGGTCTGCGGTTTCGAGGAGACCACGAAAGAGATGCTGCCGGAAGCGCGCTTGAAGCTCCACGAAGACAGCGGCCGAAACGCCAAGGTGTTGGTGAAACAACTCGGCTGACGTCAAGTCGCAAGGGAGCCGCATGAAACCGCGCGCTTTCGCTTTGGCTTTCGGATCAGGATGGCTCGCCCTTTCGGGTGCGGCGGGGGAAGCGCCAGCCGTCCGCCCGCCCAGCGTCGCGGGCGAGGCGATCAAAGCCTTCAAATATCACCCTGCGCCGCCGGCCACGATCGAGCGGGCGGCGGTGCTGAAACCCGCCACGATCACTGACGAGCCGGTCATGATGTCCCCGTATGTTGTGAAGGCGCTGCCGGACCGTACCTATTTGGACGTGAAGGCGGCGATGGAGCAAAAAGCGCGACTGAAATCACCCGCACTCTGGGAGCGAGGCAGCATCCAAATTCTCATTCCTCCAAAAGTGGAGACGTCGCACGCCGGGGAACCGCGGTTCAATCTGGGGATAATCAATCTGCGTTTTTGACCGGCCTCACCACGCCGGCGTCGAAATCCTGGCTTCGACTCAAACGAGGTTCACCGGATCAATATCGAGCACCTGCGTGATGTCGTCAGGCCAGGCGAACTCTGCTCGAAGCTTCGCGAGTTCGGGCACCGTCTTGGTGATGCTCGCGGTAAAATACCAGAGCTGCCAGCGATACTCGTCCTTGATCTTCTCGATCGGCGAAGGGGAAGGTCCGCGCAATTCCACGCGGTTGCCGAACGTTTTTTCGACCAGCTTCGCCCATTGCTCGGCAAAGAACTTCAGCTTCTCCGGATTTTTCCCGCGGAAGAGATGATGGATCAAATGCCGGTAGGGCGGATAACGGAAATCCCGCCGCAGCTTCAACTCCGACGCGGAGAAACCCGCGAAGTCCGCGTGGCGCGAAAACTGAATCGCCTCCGCTTGCGTGGTGAACGTCTGCACGATGACCTCGCCCGCCCGGTCTCCGCGCCCCGCGCGACCCGCCACCTGCACCAGGAGCTGGAAGGTGCGCTCGTTCGCCCGAAAATCCGGGATGTGCATCGAGATGTCGGCGTCGATCAGCCCGACCAGCGTGACGTTCGGAAAATCCAGCCCCTTGCCGATCATCTGTGTTCCGATGAGGATATCGATTTTGCCGGCGCGAAAATCGCCAAGGATCTGCCGGAAGAGGTGCTTCTTCGACATCGTGTCCGCGTCCATGCGTTCGAGGCGTGCCCGGGGCAAAACGCGGCGCACGGCTTCTTCGACACGTTGCGTGCCCATGCCGCGCCAGCGAATATCGGGCGCCGCAC
>JBDSSU010000166.1:0-3865 GCA_039928635.1 Opitutaceae bacterium
TGACCGCCGCGCCCCAGCAACTCCGCATGCGTGCCGCGCTCGATCACCCGTCCTTGGTCGAGCACGAGCACGAGATCCGCATGACGAATCGTGCTCAAGCGATGAGCGACGATGAAACTCGTGCGCCCCTGGAGCAGCGTGATGAGCGCGTGCTGCAATCGCGATTCCGTGAGCGCGTCGATGGAACTCGTCGCTTCATCGAGAATGATCAGTCGCGGATCGGCGAGCAGCGCGCGGCAAAAGCAGACGAGCTGGCGTTGCCCGACGGACAAACTCGTGCCGCGTTCGCCCACCTCGGTGTTCAAGCCCTGCGGCAACATTTCCAGGAGATCGAGACAGGCGAGTTGCCGCGCGGCGTGGCGCACTTCCTCGTCGGTCGCCTCGGGTTTACTCAGGCGAATATTTTCCATCACCGTACCGGTGAACAAAAAGTTTTGCTGCTGCACCATGCCCATCTGGCGGTGGAGCGAATGGCTGGTGATCGTCCGGATCTCGCGACCGTCGATCAGCAACCCGCCCTGGGTGGGAAGGTAGAATTTGGCGGCGAGATTGATGATGGAGCTCTTGCCGCTGCCGGTATGGCCCACGAGCGCGACCGTCTGGCCGGGCTCCGCGACAAAGCTGACGTCGTGCAGCACGAGGCGTGTCGGATCATAGCCAAACGAGATTTGCCGGAACTCCACGCGCATCCCCTCGGCTCGTGTGCCCGGAATGCCCATACGCGAATCCCTTCGCGGGTCCGGCAGAGGCTGGGCATCCGACGCATCCTCCCAGTCGGGTTGCGTGTCGATCAGGCGAAAAACCCGTTCCGCGCCCGCCATCGCCACCAGCGCCTGATTGTACTGGTTTCCGATGATCGCGATCGGGGAAAAGAAAAAGTTGGAGAGGAAGAAAAACATGATCAGCGACTCGAGCGGCATCGCGCCCTGGAACACGCGCCAGCCGCCAAACATCAGGAGGATCGCCACGAAGAACTGGCTGTTGAGCTCGAGCAGGGGCGTCAGGATCGCGGAGGTGCGCGCGAGCGCGATGTTGTAGCGGGAGTGATCGTTCAGCAGCGTGCGAAAGAGTCCGGCGTTGGTTTCCTGGCGGACAAATCCCTGCGTCACGCGCATGCCATTCACCGATTCGGCGAGGGTCGCGGTGACGCGACTGAAGCTCTCCGACGCGGCCCGCGTGAGGTGGCTAAGCCTGAGACGGAAGTGGCGGTTGATCGTCCAGAGCACCGGAGCCATGCCGATCACCACGAGGAACAAAACCCAGTCGCTCCATGCCATCACGGCGGCGGTGAAGATCATCTGGCCAAACTGGATCGCGCTGACGAAAAGGACGTCCTGGATTCCGGTGCGCAATGACTCCACGTCACTCGTCACGCGGCTGATGATCCGCCCCAGTTTCACGCGATGGAAAAAACTCATCGGCTGCCGTTGCGTCTTTGAGAAGATTTCGGCGCGCAGCCCGTTGACCACGGTCTCGCCGATTTCCAAGGCATACCGTTGTCGCCAGTGAAACATTCCGTCCGTGAGCAGCGCGAGGAGGGCGTAGCCAACCACCGCCCAAGGGAGCACGCCCGTATCGTGCTTCGCGATCGGCCCGGAGATGATGGCCGCCGCCGCCCAGATAATCGCGGGCAGTTGCGCGGAGCGAATGACCGTGAGCACCGAGAGGATTCGCAGCTTTCGCCGCACCGGTCGCGCATAGAGCAACAACCGGCGCATGAGCCCCCATTCGAGCGGCTTCACCAGCTCTTCGTCGTCCTCCTCGTCGCGGATGCGCCGGATCAGCCCGAAGTCCCGCACCGGTTCCCGCGGAGCACTCATTTCAAACCCTCCTGTAATTTCGCTTGTTGGAGCTCGCGGCTGTCCACCAGCTGCAAATTCGCCACGTGCAGGTAGGGCCCGGGTTGCTTCATCAATTCCTCGTGCGTGCCGTGTTGCACGATGCGTCCGGCCTCGAGCACGATGATAAAATCAGCGCGGCGCAGGGTGCTGAGGCGGTGCGCCACAATGAAGGTGGTGCGACCGGCGATGGCACGGTCCAGGGCCTCGAAAATTTCGTGTTCGGTTTCGCTGTCGATCGCCGCGGTGGGATCGTCGAGCAGGAGGATCGCCGGCTCGAGCAACACCGCGCGCGCGATCGCCAGGCGCTGCCGCTGACCACCGGAAAGCGTGTTGCCGCTCTCGCCGAGTACGGTCTCGTACCCTTTCGGCAGGTTCATAATGAAATCGTGAGCCGCCGCGATGCGCGCCGCTTTCTCAATCTGAGCGGGGGTCGCGTCCGGATGACCGAACGCGATGTTCGAGGCGATCGTGTTGGAGAACAGAAAACTTTCCTGAAACACGAGCCCGATGTTGCGTCGCAAATCGTCGAGATTGAGCTGCCGGGCATCGATGCCATCGATCAGCAGGCGTCCCGCGGTGGGATCAAAGAACCGCGGGATGAGACTCATCAGGACGCTCTTGCCCGCGCCCGTCGCCCCGAGGATCGCGACGCACTGCCCCGGCTGCACCGCGAGATTGATGTCCCGCACGACGGCCTCAGCGCCATCGTAGGCGAAAGACACATTCTCAAAATGCACCGCGCCGCTCAGCTTGGGACGCCGGACGGCGTCAGGGGCGTTCCTGACCTCGACGGGCGCATCGAGAATTTCGAAAACACGCCGGGCGCCGATGAGCGACTGCTGCACGGAGTTCACGATGTTCGCCACGTTGTTGATCTGTCCGGAGAATTGTTCGAGCAAGCCGGCGAACACGATCAACCCGGTGCCGAGGGCGAGCTGATCATGGACCACGAGCCAGCCGCCGTACCCGAGCAGCACCATCATGTTGATGCGGCTCAGGAATCCGACCGTCGGTGAAAACAAACTCACCAACCAGAAAATCCCATGCTGCTGGGTGAGCACAGCGTTGTTGACCGCTTCGAATTTCTCCCGGTTTTCGCGTTCGCGTCCAAAGCCTTTGGTGACGGCGGCGCCCTGGATGTTTTCCGCCAGGAGCTGGACCATGTCTTCCACGAGTTTCCGATTTTGCGCGTAGGCAGGCTGGCTCTTGCGCGCGAACTGCACCGACAACCACCAGAGCAGCGGAGTCGTTCCCAGGCAGGCGAGCGTCAAGCTGGGACTCAATGCGGCCATGTAGATGATGTAGGCGGAAAGCGAAGCGACCATCGCCACGCTTTGGATTAAAACCTGGTCCACAAACATGCGCACCGCCTGAACATCACCCGTCACGCGGGTGATGATGGAGCCGGTGCTGTTTGCATCGAAAAATCGGAAGCTGAGGCGCTGCAGTTTTTCATAGATCTCGGCGCGCAGATCGACCACCAGCTTTTGCTGAACGAGCCGGTTGACGGAAACCGCCAGCGCGTAGTTCAGCAGGGCGCGGCAAATCGCGAGGATCAGGATTAATCCCGCCAGCAAGGCGAGCACGCGCCACGGTTCCCAGGTCTCCGGCAAGGCGACGTGAAAGGGATTCGGAGAGAGCGGCACCTGCTGAACTTTGTGCCGGATGTAATCGATGCCGAGGCCGGTGAAGCTAAGTCCGGCAATTCCCATCGTGAGCAGCACGAGTTGCAGGCCGAGCACTTGCAGGCAGTGCAACCGGTACCGGCCCGCCAGCCCAAACAGCCGCCGAATCAGCGCCCAATTATTAATGGGCACTGCCACGGGGGCGGTCGTAGAATCCGGCGACATCGGGAGCCCACGCTAGGGTGGGCACGGAGCCATGCACGAAATATTTTCCGCCAGTCGCGCCGCTCCGTAGCGGCCAGATCCTTTCGGACTACGGACCGGACCGCGCCGGCGTGGTGCTCGGCACGGGACCGCCTGGCTGATAAGGGCGAGCGACGTTTTGCGGACCAGATGCTG
>JBDSSU010000167.1:0-2726 GCA_039928635.1 Opitutaceae bacterium
TCCAATGGCGGAACGCAGATGATTCCGAGGGAACGATGCGATCACCGAGCGTGCGCACTTCCAGCACGATTGGATTGGCTCTTCCCAAATAACAGAGCCAGAGCGCCATCAACGGATCGCGATGCGCGACGAGATACGCGCGCTCCGGATGAGCTTCGGCATCGCGACGCGATTGGAGGAGGGCGTCAGACGACAGTGCTTTCAGGCGCCCTACGGGACGGACGATCTCTATCTGGAAGGGCCAGGCCGACACGAACGACGCCGCCGCGCCGAAGCAACCGCAACACCAGGCAAAACGCCGGAAACCCACCGAGGCTTTCCCGAAACTCGTGAGGCCATACATCGAGGCGCCGAGCCAGATCGGGACGAAATGGGCCGCGAGTTTCCCAAAGGGATAGCGCGGGAAATCCGGCATCAGCCGCAAAACCAAAAGCGGGAGCAGCGCGATCCCCACCACCATAAGACGCTCCCGACGCTGAACGGGCCCAGTCGCGACGACCCCCCGAACCGCGAGGAAACTCACCCCTGCTCCCGTGCCAACCACCAGATCGGGCCAGCGCAGATCGACGAACATCCTGCCCCACCCAATCCAAGTGCCGCTTTCGGGAAACAGCGCGGCCAGCACGCGTGGGTTGCTCGCGAACAACGCCTGCCCAATGAGGAAATTCACGAGGCGTCCGAGATAGCCGGCGTTCAAGAAGAGCGCCCCGGCGACAATCGCAGCGAACTCGAACACGCGTGATCGCACGGGTGGACCGCGAAACAAGACGAGCGCTGCAACCAGGGCAACGCCCAGCACCGCCACTTCCGAGTAGCTTCCAATCATGAAAGCCAGGAGCAACGCGGCACAAACTTTCGTGGCCGTCGTCAGAGGAGCACTCCACGTCAGCAGGCCTGCCAAAGCGGGATACACAAACAGGGTTGCCGTTTGAGAAAAGAACCCGTCGAGCTGAATGCGCGTAATCGCCGGCGTCAACGCCGCACCAAGTCCCGCCCATCCTGCCAAACCCGCGGCCAGACCGCCGGTGCGAAGCCAAGCCGTGGTTGCGAGCGCCATCAGCGCCACGAAAAAGGCGCTGACCGTCCCGTAACATTCCTGAGCACTGCTCCGGTCGATTTCCGCGAGTGCGCCCAACACCACGCATTGCGTGATCCGCTGCTCTTTCGTGTCGAGCGGCTTCAGCAGCCAGGGACGATGCCCCAGATCCTCAAAGCGCGTGGCGAACTTTTCGCTGCGAAGGAATTCAGCCGTCACCACGTAGTTTGCGTGGTCGACATGCCCCGTGCCGAAATACTGCATCGGCCCGATCGACAGCAAACCCGACGCCTGCGCCAGAAAACTGGTCGTGAACACGAGCCCATACACGCGTCCCCGCGACAACCATTCCACCAGAGTCCGGCGCCCGGCGATAACGGCCAGCACGAGACCGGCGACGCCGATTGCAAACGCCGGCCACGCCGTGAAACGCAGCGGCAATCCCAGATAGACCAGCGACTGCAACAAGAGCGGCCATCCGCAAAAACCCGCCACACCCAGCCAGACGAAAACGCGCCCGTTGTCGTTTTTGCCGCGGCCCGTGAATCGCCCTATCCAGTAGCCCCACCCGATGGCCAGCACGAGCAGGATGAGAAGCCGCCGTACAACCATGAGTATTCCGAAAATCATCTCCGTGCAGATTCCTCGGAATTGATCGCGTACATCAGGATTTCAGTAACTCCCGCAACCGGGCGCACACCGCGGCGTTGCCCGCCACATAAAAGATCCGACCCATCTTCAGATCGAATTGCCGCAGGGGAAATGGCTCGCCGTTGAGGAACTGCACCTCTCCGCCCCCCGCGAGACACAGCGGCACCGCCGCGGCGATGTCCCAGATCTTCACGTTATGATCGACCGTGCCGTCGAGAATCCCCACCGCGACGTAAGCGAGATGCAGCGTGCTGCTCCCCAGCCCGCGGATTTTGATGTTTTCCACGAGCGTCTGCGCATGATGAGCGAAGCGTTTGTCGTAGGGGCTGTGAAACCCAATCATGCTCTGCGCGTGTAACGGCTCTGCTTTCACGTGCACCGTTCGCTCGCCATCCGTCACGCCGAATCCAGGCCCTCCGTGCATCAATTTCCGGCGCGCCAAGTCGTAGATGACGCCGTAAACCGGTCGACCGTTCTCCAGGAGCGCCAGTGAGATTGCGCAGTGAGCGATCCCCATCGCGTAGTTGTTCGTCCCGTCAATCGGATCGAGCACCCACGCGAAACGTTTGGTCAGCGGGATCGGCGCGTCCGCGTGCGTGAGCTCCTCGCTGAAATAGTCGTCGTCCGGGAATTTTGCCCCGAGTTCGCTGACAATCCCCTCGGAGATCGCGATGTCCACGGGCGTCACGCGCGTGCCGTCGCTTTTCCAGTTGCTCGTGGCGAGGCCGAATTCGCGGTGCATCAGCGCCGTCTGGGCAAGGACGGCGTTCTTTGCTGCTTCGATTCGGGCGAGAAGATCGGGAGACGACATTTGAACGCACTAGTCCGCACGAATGCGTCGCGAATGAAAACCAATTTGTGCCGCCGTCCGCCGCGACGCCCGGTTTCAGACGTAATCGTAAAGCCTCGGATCCCGGGTCGGCGCGGGTTTGCGAACGCGAAAACGATGGCGCGCTTCCTTCGTCTCTTTCGCGTCCATCTCCACTCCGCCGGGAAGCCCATCAGGATCTTCCATGCCACTGGGGTTCTCGCCCCCCAG
>JBDSSU010000168.1:0-6713 GCA_039928635.1 Opitutaceae bacterium
CGATACCGACGGCGGCGCCCGCGACGCCGGTCAGGCCGAGCAAGCCGGCGAGAATGCCGATGATGAGGAAGATAAAAGCCCAGCGGAGCATAGGAGTGGAGGGGTTGAGGGTTGTGGCGTTCGGCCTGAGTTAGGCCTGGAAAAGATATTCACGCCCACGGCGTGCCAGAGACGCTCTGCTTTCTTTTAGGTATTTGTTTCGAGCGATTTGCGCATGGGAGGTGCCGTCTCTCCGGTGTTTCAAACCGGGCGTTTTGCAGGCCGGAAGCGGAGCGAAATGGACAATCCGCAACGCTACGCGAGGGGAGATCGAAAAAAGCGGCTGCGTTTTGTTTCAACCTCCTCTCGCCGTCTGATTCGCGACCCACGAACCTCATGACTTCGCTTCCACTCTGGACCCGATTTCGCGCCTGGGGCGAACGCGAGTCCATGTTTCCGGACCTCGGTCGGGCCACTCGCACGTTCTTCTCGGTCACCGTCCCGCTGATTGCCGCGCACATGGGCTGGTTGCCGCTTAACCTAACGTTCGTCGTGTTTGCAGCGCAGAGCATTGCAATCGTCGACGTTCGCGGCGCGTATACGCTGCGGTTCGGTCTGCTGCTCGCGATGGCGCTGATTCTGGCCGGAGCGTCGTCGTTGGGTGGCGCGATCTCCGCCAGCGTCGTCGCCTGTGTTCTCGGCGCAGCGTTTGTGGCAGGGTGCGGCGGATTGTGGCGCCACTTCACCCCCGATTACGGAGCGCCGCTCGCAATTTCGTCGACGCTGCTGTTTCTGCTTTCGATCAACTCGCCTTCCGCGACGGACATTTTCGATCATCACGGAGTCAGTGCGATGGCCGGAGGCTTGTGGGGCGTTTTCCTGCAAGTCGCGGGCTGGCCAATCCGTCCCCAACACCCGCTCCGTCGGGCGGCTTCGGACAGCTGGGTGGCCGTTGCCGATCTGTTCGCCGCACTTTCGCCTGACTTCCCGGGCGATCGCAGTGCACGGGTGCGCCAGCGCGAAGCTGCGCTTCGGACCACGCTCGATCACACGTATGCAGCGCTTGCGTCCGCGCGCTCGGCGCCCCTGCGCGTACGACTCGAAGAACTTAACCTCGCCGCGGCCCGGCTCGCCACGCGTGTTGTCGTTCTGAATACTGCCCTCGAGTCACTCCGTTCGACGCCCGAGGGCGCATCGTTCTCAGCGTCATCGCAGCCGATGCTGACCTCTCTGACGAACACCTCCCGCAGCGTGGCGGTCACCGTTGTGTCGCGTCAACCGGGCCATCTCGCCAATTGCGAGGTTCGCATCCAGCGACTCGGGAATCTGATTCGAGCGGTCATCGGGCAAACGCCGGCCGACATGGCCGCTTCCCACGGTGGTGCGCAGCTGATTGCGATCTTGAAACAGGTCGACCATAACCTGCCGCATCTGATCGAGACACTTCGCGCCACCATCGATCGTTCAGGCGAACGGGGGGCGTTCTCGCTCCAACTCTTCGAACTCGACACGTGGACCCTCCGACCACTCGCGTCTGCCCTCACGGACCCGAGTTGCAGAACATTCCTCCCTTTCTCGATACTCTTGAATCCTAGAAATACGTAGCTCCCTTGAAACACTGCTCACCCAGCGATCTTCATTCTCGGAAGCCGCAAACAGATCTTCACCGTCAAGATACAAGGCCGATTACGGCTGTTTTCTTGAAGCCGGCCTTCGGCTGATGTAAGATCGAACGGAGTTCGCATTGCCCTTATCGTCACGTTCTCTTAGGCCCAATCCATGCCCAGTTCCCATTTCGGCGGCACGTCGAAGGCGGCCACCGGCGATCGCGCTTCGTTCGAAACCACGCAGTGGAGCGTCGTGCTGGCCGCGGGGCAGGATCAGAATTCGGCCGTCGCCCGGCCCGCGTTGGAGTCCCTGTGCCGGGCCTATTGGTACCCGCTATTCTGTTACGTGCGGCGCCGGGGCGAAAGCGCGGCAGACGCCCAGGATCTGGTGCAGGAATTCTTCGCCCATCTGCTGGAGCGAAAGGATCTGCAAGCGGTGCGGCCTGAGCGCGGCCGCTTTCGTTCATACCTGCTCACGGCCTTGAAACACTTTCTCATCAATGAATGGAAACGCGCTGGCGCTCAGAAGCGTGGTGGCCACCAGGTACCGATTTCCCTCGATGATCTGGTCAATACTCACGCGCACGAACCGGCCGCCACGGATCACCACGCCCCCGATCTTGTTTTCGACCAGCAGTGGGCGATCGCCGTGCTGCAGCACGTGCTCACCCAGTTGCGCGAGGAAAACAAAAGTGAAGGTCGCGAACGCTCGTTTGAGCTCCTGCAGGAATTCCTGACGGGCCAGGAGTCCGCCCACTCCCAAGCCGAGATTGCCGCCGAGCTCGGCGTGAGCGAGGGCGCGGTCAAACAGCAGCTGTTTCGTCTCCGCCAGCGTTATCAAAAGCTACTCCGGGCCGAAATCGCGCAGACCGTCGCAACCGTCGCCGAGGTTGACGGTGAACTCCGTCACCTGATTGCCGCGCTGCGCGACTAGCTCCGCCTTACGCGCCGGTCCGCCTGCGGCGAAATAACTCCGTAACTTTCCGGCTCATTTGCTGCAGTTCTCACGAGGCCCTCCTCCCCTTCTCCGATGCCAATGAAACAATACGCGAGCTGCGGCACCGAGCTCTCGCCCGATCTACCTAGCCAGATGTGCCCCGCCTGCCTGCTGGAATCCGGCATGTCCGAAAACTTCGCCAATCCGTCGGCCGACGGTACCCGCGCCGGAGCCACGGATGCCGGCCGATCCTTCGCCCACTACGAACTGCTCAACGAAATCGCCCGCGGCGGCCAGGGGGTGGTTTATCGCGCCCGCGACACCACGTTGAATCGTGAGGTCGCGCTGAAGATGCTGCCGTTCGGTCCGTGGACCACGGAGGGCCATCTCAACCGATTCCGGACCGAGGCGCGGGTGACTGCGGAACTGGATCATCCGGCGATCGTCCCGATCTACGAAATCAGCGAATGGAACGGACAGCACTATTTCGCAATGAAGTTGATCGACGGCCAGAGCCTGAACCGCGTTTCGGCCACCACGTGGACTGAGCAGCAAGCGGCCGGGATCGTGATGGAACTGGCCCAGGCGGTCGAACACGCGCACTCGCGGGGTGTGCTCCATCGCGACATCAAGCCGGGCAATGTATTGCTGGATACGCAGGGCCGCCCTCACATCACAGATTTTGGTTTGGCCAAGCTGATGGTAACTGACAGTGCGCTCACGCAGACCCGCGAGTTGCTGGGAACTCCGAGCTTCGTTTCTCCGGAAATGGCCCAGGGGAATGCCGCCCTCGTGAGTCCGGCCACCGATGTCTACGGGTTGGGCGCGGTTCTCTACCAACTGTTGACGGGCGCGCCGCCTTTCGCCGGCGGCACCACGCTGGAAACGATCCGACAGGTGGTCGAACAGGAACCCCGACGACCCCGCCTATGGCGTCCAAAGCTCGACCGGGATCTCGAGCTCATCTGTCTCAAATGCCTGGAGAAGGACCCGACCCGCCGCTACCCAACCGCCGCCGCGCTGGCGCATGATTTGGAACGCTGGCTCCACCACGAACCCATCCAGGTGCGTCGTGCCAATGTTTTTTACCGGCTGCGAAAGTTCAGTCGTCGACACGCTGCGGCCCTGGCGATGATCGCGATCCTGTTGGCGGCCGCCGCCATCGTCACCACCGTGATGCGGCGCCCAGCCCTGCCCGCTCCGCGTTCGCTGGCGGTGGTTTTCAAGTCGGGGAATCCAGAATCGCACTACCTGACTACGGAGTTTTCGCGCAATTTGATTCACGCCTTGGGCACGCTGCCCGGCGTGAATGTGGCGCCCCGCGGGGAAATCCTGAAGTGGGAACAGGGCACCGCCCGGCCGGAGGACGTTGGCCGGGCCATCGGCGTGCCGGTCGTACTCACCGGCACCCTGCGGCAAAGCGGCGATGAGGTGGAGCTCCAGGCCGAATTGATCGACGTCGCGTCCCACTCCGCGCTCTGGAGCCGAACGCTGAAGGAGAAAATGTCGGCCGCCGCCGAGCTGCAGCATCTGATGGTCCGGATCGTGGCGACCAAGCTCGGCATCGAACTCAGTGCAAAGAATCGCCACGAATTGCGGCGGCTGTTGACGACCGATCCGGAAGCGTGGACCCACTACCTGCGCGCGCGTCAGCACCGCGATACTTTTTCCGAACCCGAGATGCTCGCGGCCGTCGACGAATTTGAACAGGCCATCGCCCACGATCCAAAATTCGCCCAGGCCTACGCCGGCCTGGCCGGTGCGCATTTCGAACTCGGATACACGTTTCGTGATCCGATGGTTCACCTCCCGAAAGCGAAACACTATGTCAAGGAGGCCCTGAAACTGGACGAGACCCTCGTGGAGGCGATCATTACGGATGGCGTCGTGAAATTCTTCTACGACTGGGACTGGACGGCGGCCGGCGAGGCGGTGCGTCGCGCCGTCCTGCTGGATCCGTCCGAACTGGAGAACCATGCGTGTTACCTGCACAGCCTGGAGAGCGTCGGCCGCGCCGACGAGGCCATCAAGATGGTGCAGCTCGCGTTTGCGCGCCACCCGCGCTCGATCGCGATCCAGTGCGAACTCGGCTGCGCCGCGTACTACGCGGGAAGTTACGAACTCGCCGTTTCCTCGTGGCGCGACGCCTTGAAGAGCGACCCGGAGAACGCATACATCCACTGGGGCTTGGGTCGAGCACTTGCCCAGCAGGGGAAATACGCCGAGGCGGCGGATATTTTCGCCGCGGGCCAGACCAAACCCGGCGGTGACTGGACGGGAATCACCACGGAAATCGCCTACGTCCGCGGTCGCGAACATCGGCGCGAGGACGCCCTCGCGCTGGTGGCGCAGCTGCGGAGCCGAATGAAGACCGAATTCGTCGACCCGTATCTTTTCGCGATGGCCTACGCAGGATTGGACGAAGCGGACGAGGTGTTCCGCTATCTCGGTCTCGCGGTGAAAGGACGATCGGGCTGGATCCCGAGCTTGCCGGTCGATCCCAAGTTTGCCGGCCTCCGGAGCGACCCACGCTATGCCCCGTTGCTCGCGTCCTTGAAGACGCCGCCGCGGGAAATCTAGATTGGTTCGCGGTGTTGCAACGGAGGGACGGCCTCCGTGCCGTCCGGGTTTGAGCGGATTCGCGCTGCGGACGACGAAGGATTCGGCCTCGCGCAACGAGCGCCACGATCGCGACGGTGGAATCCGACTTAGCTCAGCGCGCCTGCGCACGCTCTGGGAGATTGAAGGAGGATCCATTCGATCCGGACGACATGGAAAGCTGTCTCGCAACCGCACGTAGCCACACGCCTCCGTGCGTGTGGGATCGATGTCCGATCCGGCAGGCGCGGAGGCCTGCCGCTACCTTCCGGAGGTTTCGCGAAAAATGAGTTCCGGGGCACAAATTTTTAGATTCTTCATAACCTCGTGGGGATTTTTTTGCAGTACGAGGCGTGAACCTCCTTCTCGAAAGCACTCCCCGTGATCGGCGGAACGAGGGCACTTCCATCCGCAATCCACAGCCCATCGTACTCCTCGTCTCATGAAATCAAAAACCGTCTCCCTCTGTCTCATCCTTGCTGCCAGCGTCGGAATTCTTGTGCTCCGCTCCGGAGCGCAATCGTCGGCAAAAACCGCTGCGCCCGAAACTGCCAAAGTCGTCTTTGAAAACGATCGCTCGCGCGTGATCGAATATCACACCAACACGGGAAAAGACATTTGCGGACTCGGCCTGCATTCGCACCCGGCGCATCTCTATATCATGCTCACCGACTCAAAGCTTCGAACCATCGGTACCGACGGCAAGGAGGAGATCGTTGACTCGAAAGCGGGTGAAGTTGGCTGGGAGGCCGCCAGCACGCATCGGTGCGAGAATCTCCTGGGCAACAACGCCGGCGTTTACGTGATCGAAATTAAAGACAAAGACTGGCGTCCCTCCACCGGATTAACGCAGTAGTTTGCCGCCGGCGGATTCGAACCGGCGAGCAAACGATCGTCGCACAATCTCGGTCGCAGCGTGCTCGGCGGGCCGTTCTCTCCACACGTCAGTATCGTCCAGCTACGCACGTCTCGCGGGTGCTCGGCGGTACGAGCGCTCCTGTTTCGTCCTTCCTTGCATCGGATTGAGTCGCTCTGAAGCAATATCGTTTATTTCAAAAGAAAGTTTGTGACCTCGAGCCGCCAATGCGGTGAGGCACGGGAAACGAACGTCACGGCATCCTGGTCGCAGCGTGCTCGACGGGCCGTTCTCTCCACCCATCAGTATCGTCCAACAAAACACGCCGTGAATAACCTTCGTAGCCTTCGCTCAGCGGGTCTCGTCTCCGCTTTAATTTTAGCCACAGCCGCCGTTCTGGCGTTTCCTCTCACGGGGGCGAGCGCCACCACGCAGGCTGGCGCTGCTCAGGATCGCACGGGACCGGCGCCGCTCTTCAATCGCCTGGGCAGTTATACCAGGAAGGTGTCCACGAAGGATCCGCTCGCGCAGCGCTACTTCAACCAAGGCATGATGTTCCTCTGGGGTTTCAATCACAGTGAAGCCATCCGGTCCTTCACCGCGGCAGCCACCCTCGATCCGAAACTGGC
The DNA here is from genome assembly GCA_039928635.1 of Opitutaceae bacterium. Taxonomy (GTDB): domain Bacteria; phylum Verrucomicrobiota; class Verrucomicrobiia; order Opitutales; family Opitutaceae; genus DATAKE01. The sequence goes on from JBDSSU010000168.1 coordinate 6,607, forward strand.
GATCGCGTGGTGGGGCGTGGCCTTTGCCCATGGGCCGAATATCAATGCGGTCATGGAACCCGGCGCGGTTTCGCCGGCGATGGTCGCGCTCGGCAAAGCGCGCGCGC
>JBDSSU010000169.1:0-5271 GCA_039928635.1 Opitutaceae bacterium
CCACCATCTGCATCGATACGATCATCAACCAGGCGAAGATCAACAAGGTCGGCCTCGCGAGCGGTGATCCGAAGTTCCGCCCGGTTTACTCCATCTACGTCGCGATCGGTCAGAAGAATTCCAACATCGTCCGCACGATGGGCGCGCTCGAAGCCGCTGGTGCGCTCGAGTACACGATCATCGTTGCCGCACCCGCCGCCGACAATCCCGCCAACCAATACCTCGCCCCGTTCTCCGGTGCCGCAATGGGCGAGTGGTTCATGGAGAACGGCCTTGATGCACTCATCGTTTACGATGACCTCTCGAAACACGCCGTCGCCTACCGCCAGATTTCGCTGATTTTGAAACGTCCCTCCGGCCGCGAGGCTTATCCGGGCGACGTATTCTATCTTCACTCACGCCTGCTCGAACGCGCCGCGCGTCTCGATGGCAAGGGTTCGCTCACCGCGCTTCCGATCATCGAAACGCTCGCGGGCGACGTCTCGGCGTACATCCCGACGAACGTGATCTCGATCACCGACGGCCAGATCTTCCTCGAAACCGATTTGTTCAACCAAGGTATCCGCCCGGCCGTTTCAGTCGGTCTTTCCGTTTCGCGCGTCGGTTCCGCCGCGCAGATCAAGGCGACGAAGCAAGTCGGCGGTAAGCTCAAGGGCGAACTTGCCCAGTTCCGGGAGCTCGCGGCCTTCGCGCAATTCGGCTCCGACCTCGATGCCCGCACCAAAGCCCAGCTCGAGCGCGGCGCGCGGATCGTTGAGCTTTTCAAGCAACCCGCGTTCAGCCCCGTACCGATCGAGCTTCAAGTCGCCGTGCTGTTTGCGATGCAACGAAATCTCTTTGACTCCATCGAAACCAAGAAGGTGGTGGCGGCAGCCACCTCGCTGAAAGAATTTTTCACGACGCGCAAGGACCCGCTCCTGACGGAAATTCGCACCAAGGCTGCACTGGACAAAGACCTCGAGGCCAAACTCCAAGCCGCCGCTGAGGAATGGAAATCCGGGTACACCGCCTGACGAGGAGCGAGCATCGAGTAGTGAGTAGCGAGCATCTCAAACCCGCTCTGCGAATCACTTCTCTACTACTCGCTACCCGCTACTAAACTACTCGCTACTCGCTACTCTTTCATGGCCTCCACCCGCGATATCCGCCGCCGCATCAAGTCGGTCAAGAATACCCGCCAGATCACCAAGGCGATGGAGTTGGTCGCGGCGTCGAAAATGAAAAAGGCGCAGCAGGCCGCGCTCGCGAGCCGGCCTTACGCGCAACTGATGGGGAGTATGTTGGCGGCGCTCTCCACGCGCGTGGATGAATCGTTCCATCCCTTCCTCGCGCAGCGCCCCGTCAAGACTCGCGGCATTTTGCTCGTGTCGACGGACAAGGGTCTTTGCGGACCGCTGAATTCGAATCTTTTCCGCTTGGTGACGGAAATCAAAACGCCGGCGAAGTTCTACGCCATCGGACGCAAGGGTTCCCAGTTTCTCGCGCGCACCAAGCGCGACATGGTCGCTGACTTCCAAGTGACCGATCGGGTGCCGTTCGCCGATGTGAAGGTGGTCGTGCAGTTCATGATCAAACAGTTTCTCGAAGGCGTCATCGACACGATCGAGGTCATCTACCCGCGTTATAAAAACACGCTGGTGCAGGAGTCGCTGGTCCGTCCGGTCCTCCCGCTGCTCAATCTGCGAAGCTTCCTCGGTTCCGCGCAGTCGGATGTCGGCGCGGCGCAGGCGGTCGCCACCGATGATCGCGAGATTTCCTTCGAGCCAAATGCGCAGCAAGTGCTGGAGGCTCTGCTGCCGTTCTATGTCGATCGCGTGATTTATCAGTTTATCCTTTCGGCAAAAGCTTCCGAGCACAGCGCGCGTATGGTCGCCATGAAAACGGCGAAGGACAATGCCACCAAAATTCTGGGCGAACTGACCTTGGAATATAACAAGGCCCGCCAAGCCGCGATCACCCAGGAAATCCTCGAGATCGCCGCGTCAGCGTTCGCTACCACCTAATCTCTCCAACCCCTCGTTCACGCCCGTTCCCTTTTCGTTTCATCCATGAGCAACACCGGCAAAATCGTTCAAGTCATCGGCCCCGTCGTTGACGTTCAGTTCGCGGAGAACGCGATCCCGCCCATCTATCAGGCGCTGACCATCGACTTCACGGTCGCCGGCAAATCCGAGCACCTGACGCTCGAAGTGCAACAGCATCTCGGCGCCGGTCTGGCGCGCGCCATCGCGATGTCCTCTTCGGAAGGGCTGAAACGCGGCATGGCGGTGCTCGACACCGGCGCTCCGATCTCCGTGCCAGTCGGCAATGGCGTGCTCGGCCGTATCTTCGACGTCACTGGTACGCCGGTGGATGGTCGCGGACCGGTTCCTCACGAAAAGAAATACCCGATTCACCGTCCCGCTCCCGCGCTCGCCGATCAGGACACGAAGGCGACGATCTTGGAGACCGGCATCAAGGTGATCGATCTTATCTGCCCGTTTATCAAGGGCGGCAAGGCGGGCGCGTTCGGCGGTGCGGGCGTCGGCAAGACCGTCGTCATTCTCGAACTCATCAACAACATCGCGAAAGCGCACGGCGGCTTTTCGGTGTTCGCCGGAGTAGGGGAGCGTTCCCGCGAAGGTAACGACCTGTACCATGAGATGTCGGAAGCCGGAGTCATCGACCAGAAAGACCTGAGCAAGTCCAAGGTCGCCCTCGTCTACGGCCAGATGAATGAGCCCCCGGGTGCCCGTATGCGCGTCGCGCTCTCGGCGCTCGCGATGACCGAGTATTTCCGCGACGAGAAGAACCAGGACGTGCTCCTGTTCATCGATAACATCTTTCGTTTCTCGCAAGCGGGTTCTGAAGTGTCCGCGCTCCTCGGTCGCTCGCCGTCCGCGGTCGGCTATCAGCCGACGCTTTCTTCCGAAATGGGTCTGCTCCAAGAGCGCATTACCTCCACGAAGAAAGGTTCGATTACCTCCGTGCAAGCCGTGTACGTGCCGGCGGACGACCTCACCGACCCGGCGCCGGCCAACACCTTCGCGCACTTGGATTCGACCATCGTGCTTGAGCGTTCCATAGCTGAACTTGGCATTTACCCCGCGGTTGATCCGCTGGCGTCGGTTTCGAAGGCGCTCGAGGTCTCAATCGTCGGGGAAGAACACTACCGGGTTGCCCGCGAACTCCAGCGCGTTCTCCAACGCTACAAGGATCTGCAGGACATCATCGCGATTCTCGGCCTCGACGAACTTTCGCCCGAAGACAAACAGACGGTTTATCGTGCCCGGAAAATCCAGCGCTTCCTTTCGCAGCCGTTCTCGGTCGCTGAAGTCTTCACGGGCGCGCCGGGCAAATATGTCGCGGTCAAAGACACGGTGCGTGGCTTCAAGATGATCCTTGATGGCGAACTCGACCACATCCCTGAAGGCGATTTCTACATGAAAGGTGGCATCGACGAAGTGATCGCCGCCACGAAGAAGTAACCAGCAGTAGCGAGTAGTGAGCACGACCAATCCGCCTCATTCGCTGCTCTGACTTCTTCTACCCGCTATTCACTACCCGCTACTCGCTACTTTCACCATGCCTCTCACGCTCGAAATCGTTACGCCCGAAGCACGGGTTTATTCCGACACGATCGACACCGTGGTTATCCCCACGGTGGACGGTGAGGTTGGCATTCTCCCCGGCCACATTCCGTTGCTTACGCAGGTGGCGCATGGGGAGCTTCGCGTCACCAAAGGTGCTACCACCCAGTGGCTGGCGGTCGGAGGCGGCTTCGCGCAGGTTTCGGGCGATAAGGTCTCCATCCTCGCGGAGCGCGCCATCATGGACGAAAAGATCGACGAAAGTGCCGTGGAAGCCGCCATGCTCCGCGCTGAAGCCGCGATCAAAGAGTCGGCGAATCTCGATCCAAACGAATTCCAGTATCTGCAGGAGCTCGTACGCTTCTCGGGTACTCAGCTCGCACTCAAGCGCCGCCGTCGCTGAAGAAACTCAATCTGGCTCTTTCGCATTTTGCGGAAGGGCCTTTTTCTTGCGCGTTCACTGAAACTGAGTCTCGTTTGTAACGTCTGGCCCCCTGATGTCCCACCTCCCGGTCACCGTCCGCGTTCCCCTCTGTCAGTTGCCCTCCGGCGCAACGGGACGCGTGTGCGAGCTGAAGGGCGATGTGAACTTTTGTCAGCGCGTTCGTGAGATGGGGTTTGGGGAATCGGCCTACGTCACGAAAGTTTCGGGAATGACGACGATCCTTTGCCAGGTAAGCGGGACCCGGATTGCGCTGAGCCACGGGGCAGCGAGCAATATTCTGGTGGAACAGATTGGGCCGCGGTGATTCGCCGCCTTCCCTCGAACCGTTTCGTGAGATGGCAAACGTCATCAAGCTTTCCCAACTGTCCGTCGGTGCCAGCGCCACCGTCCGTGAATTTCCAAACGCGGGTGTTGCAACGCTCAGATTGCGAGAAATGGGCGTGCTTCCCGGAACAGCCGTCACTCTCGTCCGAACCGCGCCTCTAGGGGACCCCCTCGAGATCAAAGTGCGGGGCTACCATCTCACTTTAAGAAAGAGTGAAGCCGAGCACGTGCTCGTGGAGCCGACGGCGTAAACCGCGCCAAACGTTTGGCCATGGCACTGCCCTCGCATCTCTCAGCTGCTCCCGCTGCGCCGTCTTCTCCGACGCGCCAGCCCGTTTATGCGCTGGTGGGAAATCCGAACTGCGGCAAAAGCACCCTTTTCAATGCGCTCACCGGGCTGAAACAAAAGGTCGGCAACTACCCCGGGGTAACGGTCGAAAAGAAAGTTGGGACGGCTTACTCGCAGCACGGCCAATCGATCACGATCATCGATCTCCCCGGGGCCTATTCGCTCGCGGCCCGCTCGCCGGACGAAGCGGTGACCCGCGATGTCTTGCTGGGGCGCCGCGCTGACACGGCGCAGCCGGATCGTATCCTTTGCATTGTCGACGCCACGAACCTCGAGCGAAACCTCTACTTGGTTCATCAGATCCTGGATCTCGGACGGCCGGTTATTCTCGTCCTGAACATGATGGACCTCGCGGCGCGTGCCGGCCTCAACGTTCGCGCCGCGCGTCTGGAAAAGGAACTCGGCATCCCGGTGATCGCCTGCGAAGCCGTGAACGGGCGTGGCCTCATCGAACTTAAGCTCGCGATGAGTCGCCACGACTTGCCGCTGTCACGCCATGCCTGGGATATTCCGGCCGCGATCGCGCCGGCGGTTTCGGATCTGCAAGCGTCGCTCACCCAAAGCGACCGGAAGTCACCGCTGAT
>JBDSSU010000170.1:0-3473 GCA_039928635.1 Opitutaceae bacterium
CCCGCGGGATTACGGACGAGGATATCGCGAAATTCACCGGCTCGATCGAGGCCAGTCTGATCAACAGCCTGCAAAGTGTTTCGGGCAAAGTCGTCCAGCTGGCCGCCTATCAAACTCTCGCAGGGACGCCCAATCTGATTGGCCGCCAGCTCAAGGATTATACCAGCGTTACGAAGGCCGACGTACTCCGGGTCTACCATCAATACGTGAAGGGGAAGCCCGCCGTGATTCTCAGCATCACGACCAAGGCCGACCCGAACAATATCGTGGCGGCGGAGAATCACACCGTGGAAAAAACGGGCTATCAGGCGCCCAACTACGGCTACGCCAGCCTGACGTACACCAAGGCGAAGGACACCTTTGACCGGAGCAAACTCCCGGGTAACGGGCCGAACCCCGTGGTAAAGATGCCGCCGTTTTGGCGGGAAGACCTTCCGAACGGGGTGAGAGCCATCGGAGCGGAGTCGCGTGAACTGCTGACGGTCGCACTCACCCTCTCGATTCCGGGCGGACATCTGTTGCAGGGCGAGGATCGCAGCAAGGCCGGCCTGGCCCGACTGCATGCGCACCTGCTCAATGAAGACACGCAGGTGCGGACTGCCGAGCAGATGCAGGTGGAGCTGCAAAAACTGGGCAGCGAAATTTCGGTGGGCTCCGATCTCGACGATCTCAGCTTCAGCGTGCAGACGCTGACCAAGAACCTGGCGAAAACGCTTCCTTTGCTCGAAGAGCGACTGCTGCGACCGAAATTCACCGCGGCGGCGTTCGAGCGCGTAAAAAAACAAACGTTGGAAGGTTTCAAATCGAGCAAGGCACAACCGGCTAATGTGGCCACCGAGGTGTTCGCTCGTCTCAACGAAGGGCCGGAGAGCATTCTCGGGGTCAGTCAGACCGGGACCGAAGCGACCGTGGCGACGCTCACGCTCAAAGACGTCGAAGACTATCACGCGCGCGTCATCACGTCGCGCGGCGCCAAGCTGGTCGTCGTGGGCGATGTGACCCAAGGGGAGATTCTCGGCCAGCTCGCGTTTCTCGCCAAACTTCCCGATCGCGCCGTCACCCGGCCGGCAATCCCGGCGGCGCCGAAGATCGGGAAGACCCTCATTTACCTCATCGACGTACCCCGCGCTGCCCAGACCGAGTTCCGAATCGGTTATGTGACCGGCCTGAAGTTCGATGCGACCGGCGAATACTATCGCGCCGGCCTGATGAACTACGTGCTCGGGGGCGCCTTCAACAGCCGCGTGAACCTGAATCTTCGCGAGGACAAGGGATGGACCTACGGGGCGCGCAGCGGATTCACCGGTAACAAATACACGGGGGGATTTTCGTTCAGCTCCGGCATCCGCGCCGACGCCACCGATGGAGCGCTGGCCGAGGTGCTCAAGGATTTGAAGGGCTACGCCACCACCGGTATTACGGCCGATGAGCTGGCCTTCACCAAAAGCGCGCTGGGGCAGCGGGACGCGCTTCGCTATGAGACGCCGCTCCAAAAAGCCGGCTTCATCCGCCAGATTCTCGAATACGATCTCCCTCGTGATTTCGTGGACACCCAAAGCAGGATTCTCGGGGGCATCACCAAGTCTGAGGTGGACGGACTCGCGGCGAAATGGGTGAAAACCGACGGCGTGAACATCCTGCTGGTCGGGGACAAGGCGAAGATCCTGCCCGGCCTGCAAAAAGCCGGTTACGAAATTGTCGAACTCGACGTAAACGGAGACCGGGTGGCGGCCAACTCGTCCGAAACCCCACGACCAAACTAGCCTTCCGCGAGGCCGCCTACGTCGCACGAAGACGAGGAAGTTTGGCGGCGCCGGAGATTTTCCCCACAAACCTCTCATCGCCCGCTCGCTTTACCGCCTTCGTTTTTTGCCCCCGATGTTGGCCACATGAAGCTGGACGCGATCAATCCGGGCAAGTGGTTCGGTGAGCAGTTCGCCCGGCAGCTCGGCGCGGAAAAAGTGCTGGTGCAGAAAAGCGGTTATTTCGCGCGCACGGCGGCGGCGAATGCCGAAGATCTTTGCCTGTTCAAGAGCTGCACGGACCTCGCGGTCGAGTGTGCGCTCCGGCGGGAAAGCGGCGTGATCGGACACGACGAAGATCGCGGCGGCGTGCTGCGCGCCATCGAGTTTCCGCGCGTCAAAGGCGGCAAACCCTTCGATCCCGCAACGCCGTGGTTCGCCGCATTGCTGGCTGAGATCGCACAGCCGCTGGGCGCGAAATTGCACGCGAAGCATTAGCGCCTGGCCCCGCGCATCGCTAGATCACGCGCTAAGTAGAACCAAATTTGGCTCGGAGTACGCCAAGCTGTCGGAAGTTTTGCAGGGGATCTCCTGCTGCCGCTCTGCGGCTCGTGCCGACACGCCCAAACCAAATTGCTAATGCGACTCCGCGAAGCTCGTGATCGAGTGCCACTCCAGCATTTCCTGCCGCAGCGCGCGTTCGGTGCGGAGCACGATCCGCTCAAGGCTGTTCCACGTCTGGCAGAAGGTGACGCGTTTGCGGCTGTCCTCCAGCATGAGCTGCATTTCACGGTAACGCGCGACCCGCCGCTGCAGGTCGTTGATCGAGATCAGCGAGATGAACGACGCCGCCACAACCGGCAGCGAGATGGGCAGGAAATAAAACACGGTGGTCGTCACCCATTCCGGGGCCGCGAGGTGCGCCGTGTCGGCGATTGCGTAGGCGAGGGTGCAACCCAGCGCGAGGATAGTGGCGATCCAGAAGCCGAGTTTCAGCCGGCCAAACTGCGGCAGCGCCCGCGCTTCCTGCCGCCGATAGTAGGCGAGCTGGTCGTCGATGCGTTTCTCCAGGTAGATTTTTTTGAACTCCTCCATCGGCACCGGTTGCGCGGCCGCCGACCGGCTGTGGAGAATTTGCAGCGTGCGCATGAGTCCGCGCGCCTCGGGCACGTTCGATTCCTCGAAGAGCGGGGTGGCTCGGGGCAGGCCCCACGTGGCCAGGGCGGAGCGGCAAAATTCCGCGGCGAGCCGGCAGCGCACCCAGCTCCGCAACGAATGGTGGTGTTGTCGCAACAGGATCGCCACGCCGAGCGCACCCGCGAGGCAGAGCAGTTTCAGCCACGGCAGGAGCGTAAGGTGCAGGTCGAAGGCTAGGGCGGTCGCCGCGATCAGCGTGGCGATCACGTGCAGCATCACGGTGAGCACGATGAGCCGCCTGAAATACGGCGCGCCACGGCTCGCCGCAAAATCGCATTTCTGCTGGAACGCGAAAATGTTTCCCGGAGCTTTGAAGGGATTCTCGCCCCAGCCATGAGAGGCGGTGGCGAGCTGGTTCAGGTTGGCGAGGGTGGAGTCCACGCGCTCGAGCTTGTCGAGATTGCTGCGCCGCACCTCGAGGGTTTTGGCGTCGATGACGATGACGGGTCTGCCGAGGGATTTGGCGTATTCGACAACATCGGCCGTGCCGCCCTTGCCCCGCGCGGCTTCGCCATCCCAAACGGCCAGGAGCAC
>JBDSSU010000171.1:0-6678 GCA_039928635.1 Opitutaceae bacterium
CGGAACGTGCTTTTAAGAGTGAAATTGGGTCAGAATTACTGTCCGCATGGCTCGTGGCTAATGCAAGTTCTATTTGGCGTAACCGCGGTTCGAGAGCCCGGCTGCGAAGTTGGCGAAGGCCTTCCACCGCGACCTTCGCGGGATCATCAATCACGGGAGTGGTGAAGATCAGCGACGCCACGAGCGACCGTTCTTCCGCCGTTTCCAGCAAACCATCCAGATGGTCGCGCCCCGGCCAGTGGCCGTGCTCCGCTTCTCCAAGAAAACGGTTGAGCAGGACGCCGGCCGTTTGAGCGAGGTCGATCCACTCATGCGGGAGAACGCTCGAGAGCGGCGTCAGCAAATGTTCGAAATGAAGGCAGAGCATCAACAGGTGATGTTCAGGCGTGATGTTCTGGGTGCCGGCTGCAGCGGCCGCGGGAGGCCGTGTCTCGGCGATCGCCGACCGGCCGGCCATCTGGCGATTTTGGCGCTGCGAAAACGTTTGAAAGTCTTTCAGCAGCGCGGAGACGGGAAGACGGAGGTGTGCCGATGCCTCGTTGAGGAACTCGGAACGCGTCACTTCGCTTTCGGCCGCGGCGACGAGCTCGAACAAAGTTTGAGCCGCCCGGGATTTCATCTCCGGCGAGGCGCTCGCGGCGGCAGGGAGTAGCGTATGGCATGCAAACGCCATTGCGCTGAGGGCGCTGCGTTTCACCTCTCCGTAAGCGGCGAGCCCCTGATCGAGAAAGAGCAGGTCGGGATCGATCTTGTCTGATCCGGCGAGCGTGAGAAAGCGTACTTCCAGTCCGGCTTTCAGGGCTAAGGGCAGGAACCTCAGCGATGCTTTCTGCCCGGCGCTGTCACTGTCGAAGAAACACTCCACCTGCGTCTGATAACGTCGGAGCAGCACGAGTTGGCCTTCCGTAATCGCGGTGCCCTGTGGAGCGATCGCGGTCTTGAGGCCCACGGACCAGCAACGCATCGCGTCGAGTTGACCTTCCACCAGAACGAAGGGCGCGCCTTTCGCCGCGGCGTCCCGCGCCCGGTCCAAGTTAAAAAGGAGATTTCCCTTCGTGAAGATCGGCGTTTCCGGGGAGTTGACGTATTTCGCCTCCCGCGCGGGATCATCTTCAGGGGTAAGCTCGGTTTGTCGGGCTGTGAATGCGACCACTCGACCTTGATGGTCACGGATCGGAATCATCAGGCGTCCACGGAATCGCGGTCGCAGGGCGCCGAGCGTGATCGGTGCATCGTCGTAAATGAAAAACAGTCCGCAGCGTCGCAGCGCTTCCTCCGAGAATTTTTTCTTCAGTAACACCGCGCCCAAGCCGCTGCCTTCAGCTCCGGCCGCGCCGATCTTGAATTCGTTCGCGAGCTCCAGAGGGAACCGCCGCTTTTCCACCCAAAGTTGACGCATGAACTCGCCGGTGACGTCGTTCGCCTTGAAGCCCTGATGGAAATGCTCCGCAACCGTGTCGTGGAGATCAAAGAGTTCCTGGCGCAAAGAGCGTTCCTCCCGGCTGGGGCCACCGCCCCCTTCCTCATATTCGATCGGGATGTTGAACCTTTGGCCGAGCGCTTCCACCGCTTCCGTGAAATTGAGTTGTTCGGTTTCCCGGACAAAGGTGATCAAGTCGCCGGTTTTGTTGCACCCAAAGCAATAATACAGGCCTTTGTCGGGATTAACCTGGAAGGAGGGGGTCTTCTCGTTGTGAAACGGACACAGTCCCTTGAGGCTTCCGGCGCCCGCTTTTCGCAGGGTTACCACCCGCGAAATGACGTCGGCAATGTTCACGCGCAGCTTTAGATCGCGGACGCAGGTGGGTTTGATGACGGGCATTGGGACGGGGCAAAGAGAGAATTTGGAGTAACACCCCTCTATATTAGCGCGGCGCGCGACGAAGAATGCACTTTCAACCGGTGTTATCCGCTGTCAAGTTTCGCCACTTGCGAAGGAAACTTCGCCCGGATTTAGGCGACTTACTCCCATGCGCATCCCCCTCGTCCTGCTTGTTTGTTCAGCCATTTGCCTTCCCCTTCGGGCGGCCGCGTCGGGGGATGCGAAAAGTCCGGTTCCGCTAGTCTGGGAGGCTAAGCTGGCGGACTTCGATGTGCTCACGTACTCGCGGCAGGTGGAGTCGCTCATCGGAAGCTTTGAGCAAACGACGGGCCGGAAATTAGCCCCGGGGGTCAAAAAGAAAGTCGGCCTCAAGATTTACTCTGACTCGGGGCCCGGGATGGCGACGCCGGTGGCTTTGGTGCGCGCCGTTATCGCAGCGCTCGAGCGGCGGGGGTTTGAGGACAAGGACATTTTCCTGGTTGGACTGAACGCGCTCCGCCTGCGGATGACCGGGTATTTACCTTCGCTCGTCACGGGTCAGAGCGCCTTTAAGGGCCACCCGGTCTACGTGCTCGAATCGGGAAAATTCTATGACCCGCTGTGGTTTTACGACAGCCCCTTGCCTCAGCGTTTTGACCCGGTGTTTGCTGAACAGCAGACGAAGGACGTCCCGAACACGTCGACGAAGGATGAGGATCGTAAAAGCTTTCTCGCCACCCCGCTTTTTCTGGAGACCGATTTTTGGATCAATCTGCCGGTGTACACCGATCATTCGATGCTCGGAATCAACGGCGCGCTGGTGAACGCGACGCTTTGGAATGCCTCTAACACCGCGCGTTTCTTCCGCTCGCCGGCCAACGCGCCCGCCGCGGTGGCTGAAATGAGTGCCATCCCTGAGCTGCGCCAGACGTGGGTTTTCACCATCACCAGCTTGGAGCATTATCAATTCGTCGGTGGCCCGTTTTTCAACTCGCTCTACACGGTTTCGGAGCCGGTGCTTTGGCTGAGCACGGACCCGGTGATTCTTGATGCGATGATGCGCGACCGCATCGATCAGCGCCGGAAGCGCGAGGGCTTCGCGCCGATTTCGGACGAAATTCGAACCTTGGAGTTTGCGGAGACTTTGGGCGTCGGCTCGACCGATACGAAAGCCGTGAAGGTGATTGCGGCGGGTCGTTGAAGTGGCGGGAGCGCCTTGTCGCAGACCGAAAGCGAAAGAAATTTTGAAACGGTTTCCGGTCCCTTTTGGAAATCACAAACAAGCTTGCGGCCCTAGCGCATCTCTTCCCATTTCAGTGCCGATGACTTCTGCCGCGTATCTCCCGTTTTTGATCCAGGCGCTACTCGCCGCCGGAATCACCGGGCTGATTATTGGCGCGAGTCACTTCTTCGGGCAGCGGGCAAAGCACACGAAAATCAAGGACTCGGCCTATGAATGCGGCGTTCCGGCCGAGGGCGTTATTCATACCCGGTTTTCGGTAAAGTTTTATCTGACGGCGCTGCTTTTCATGCTCTTCGATCTGGAGATCGTGATTTTGGTGCCGTGGACGTTCCTCTACCGCGAGTTCCTCCACAACCACATCGCGATCGTCGGTCCGATCATGTTTTTCATCGGGGTGCTGGTCCTCGGGTTGATTTACGAAATCAAAAAAGGCGCGTTGGAATGGGAGAAGTAATGTGAAGCCCTCTGCGTTTTTCTTCGCCAGTGGTTTGAGAGCTGGCGAAGAGCCGACATCTTCGGTTTCCAGGCACGCGGGTGGCAGCCGGGGTGAACCGGTGAGCCCTCAAGGCGTGAGCCAGGTTGCAAGGGCGTGACCGATGCGGCTCGATAAAATCATCGCCCGCAGCCGCATCATCGATCTGCGGAGTCATGACCTAGAGGGGGCGTTGCGAGAGCTTTTGGATGTTTGCGTCGAGCGTTTCCCGGACCTGAAACCCGACGCGTTGTTGAAGGGACTGCTTGCTCGCGAGGGCACCATGACGACGTACCTCGGGCTCGGCGTCGCGCTCCCGCATGTGCGCGTGAAGATGAGCCGACGTTACATCCTCGCGATTGGCCGCAGTCGCGTGGGAATTCGGCACGATGGCGCCGTCGATGAGCGGGTGAAGCTCATTGTCATGCTGATCGCCGGCGAGAATGCGCGCGATTACCTGCAGGTGCTGGCGTCCATCGCCCGGCAGGTGAAGGAACCCGAGTTGGTGGACAACCTGATCAACGCCCCCGATCTCGATACCCTGCATGAGCGCCTCATCGGAGGCTTTGGCGGGATCCGCCCGGTGCAGGCGCAGCAAAACCGGATCAACCGGTTGATGTTTCGCGAAGCGGAACGGGTCGCTCATGGAGCGGGCTGCGGTACGATCATGATTTTCGGGGACACCTTCATCGGAGGGGTCGAGCCCGGCGCGATCGGATCCAAGTCAAAGCTGAAACGCATTCTCGTTACCCGAAATCCGATCGAGCCGAGTGAAAACGAAAAAGATTTCGCGGAGACGATCCAGGTGCGCTCCTTTTCAAGTCAGCGGCTGGCCCAGCTGCGGAGTGCGATGCTGGTAGCGCTGACCCGCGGGATCATCACGTTCACGGATCGAGTGTGCTGCGTGGGCGGGATGACCGGCAGCAATCAGTTCGACACGCTCGTCGTGGTCGACATCGAGCGGGAATTTCAAACGTTGCTCACGGGTCAGACCGATTTGCTCCCCCCGGATGTGAAACCCGAGGTACTGGAGCGAGTGATTGCAGTCGCGACCGAACTCGCGGTCGAGGGGAGGGAGGGCCGCCCGGTGGGCTGCCTCTTTGTGGTCGGAGACAGCGAGAAGGTGGAGAAGCTCACCAAGCCGCTCGTGCTAAATCCGTTTTACGGGTACAAGGAGGAGGAGCGAAACATTCTCAATCCGTTCATGGACGAAACCGTGAAGGAGTTTTCCTCGATCGATGGCGCCTTCGTAATCCGCGGCGATGGAGTGGTCGAGTCGGCGGGCAGCCTGATTCAGGCGACGGATAACGATCATGCGCTCCCGAGCGGCCTCGGCACGAGGCACGCCGCGGCAGCGGCGATCAGCGTCGTGGTGAATTGCATCTCGATCGCGGTGTCGTCGAGCACGGGGCAGGTGACTCTTTTCAGGCGTGGCGTGATGTTGCCACTCACGGAGAAGCGGCGCTAAGCCGGCCGAAGTTTGAGGTTGCACCGCGGCAGCGGCGGCGTTTTCTCGACCCTTCAACCTATTTAAACCATGCAAGAACAAGTCACGCTAGAGTGCACCGAGGCAAAAAAAGAGGGAAAACCTGCTTCCCGTTACCTCACTTTCCGGAACAAGAAAACCGTCACGGAGCGCATCGAGAAGAAGAAATATAACCCGTTCCTTAAGCGTCACACCCTGCACAAAGAGATCAAGTAACACGCGTTACTAACTCGTTGGTCTTTCGACCGGGCTCACCAGCCCGGTCTTTTTTATGCCCAGCTGGGCGCCTGTGACCTGACAGGAGGCTACACCCTCAATTCGGACTACCGGGATCCGCCTTTTTCTCGGGGACCGTCGCGGTGGAGAAAGGGTTGCTCGAACCACCGCTGCTCTGCTGTTGAAGCCGGCGAGCGGCGCGCCATCCCTCGCGATGCTTCCTGATCCAGTCCAGAAGTGCCCGCTCGAAGCCGATATCGTAACCGAGCCGTTCCGACTCGAGCCACTTGTGTTTTAGAATCTCTTCCCGCTCGGCCAAGAACTCCTGGTAGAGACTCGACTGCTTCACGAACTCACGGGAGGTTGAAGACTCTGGTGCGGTAGATGTCATGCTTGCAACTCGAGTTGAGAAAAGAGCGAGCGCACGGTCTCTGTCAATGCCTGCAATTTTTCCAAATCGTTACATTCCTCACTCTGTAGCTCTCAAATCCGTGGCATCATGGAATGTGCTAATCTTGCGAGCAGTGTTTCCCCGATATGCCGGAAGGTAACAGCTGGGGCGCTCTCGGGAGCGCTGATCACGATCGGCACCCCTGAGTCACCCCCTTCGCGGATCTCAGCATACAGGGGGACTTGACCAAGAAGGGAGGTGCCGAGCTTCTCGGCGATCAGCAGTCCTCCGCCCGACCCGAAAAGCTCATGTTTCTGCCCGCTTGGATCCATGAAATAGCTCATGTTTTCCGCGACTCCGAGAAGAGGAACATTCACTTTTTGAAACATCAATCCGCCTTTACGGGCCACGTTCGTCGCGGCCGGCTGCGGCGTAGTCACGAGGACAGCACCGTCCAGGGGTAAAGTTTGCACTAGGGAGAGCTGGGCGTCGCCGGTGCCCGGGGGAAGATCAACGAGCAGCACGTCGAGCTCGCCCCATTTCACGTTTTGGACGAATTGCTGGATGGTTTTCATGATCATCGGTCCGCGCCACACGACCGGGGTGTTGTCGTCGACTAGAAATCCCATGCTCATGACTTTGACGCCGTAGCGTTCCAGCGGGATCAGAGAGTCGCCGTCGACGTTTGGACGCCCTTGAATGCCCATCATGAGAGGCACGCTCGGACCGTAGATATCGCAATCCATCAGGCCGACGCGTCCGGGCCGTCCGCGCGCGGTAAACAGCTGGGCGAGAGCACAGGCGAGGTTCACCGAAAAAGTGCTTTTCCCCACGCCACCTTTGCCCGACGCGATGGCGATCGCATGCTTGATCGTTTTCGGGGCCGAGGCGCTGCCGCCCAGATTACTTCCTGTGCCGGCCGGTGCGGCGGCGGCTTTGGGGGCAGAGACCGCGACGTCGATGATCGTCTCTTTAACGCCCGGAATCGCGCGAAGGCATTTATCGACTTCGCTTTTGAGATGGAGCGGAATTTTGGGGTCACTCGTCGTGAGCGCCAGGGAAACCTTGG
>JBDSSU010000172.1:0-5306 GCA_039928635.1 Opitutaceae bacterium
ACAAAAAACTCGCGCCCGACGAAAAGCCGCCGGCGAAGTACGCCCACGTGCAAGATCCCGGCGTGACTTTCGAGGGAAGCGTGCTCCGGTGCGAGCCGCCGCGGCTGCTGACGTACACGTTTGGCAGCAAGGATTCCGTGGTGACATTTGAACTTACGCCGCACGGCAAGCAGGTGTTGCTCGTGCTCACCCACGGGACGCGACGCGCCGAAGCGGCGGAACTCGGCAACTACGCGTCGGGTTGGCATACGCATCTCGCCCAACTCGTGGCGCAGCTGGAGGGCAAACCCCGTCCACCCTTCTGGCCTCCGATGGCGAAGCTCGAAGCGAAATACCGAAAACTCCGCAATGCCGGGCGGACGCCCTGAAAATTTCGAATCATGAAGCCCAACGAAGAACCCGGAAAATTCACCGGCCCAGCCGAATTGCGGATCGTGCGCACCTTGCCCGGCCCGATTGAGCGAGTCTGGGAATATCTCACGGACCCGGAAAAGCGCGCCCGCTGGTTTGCGGGCGGCCCGATGGAGCAGCGCGTCGGCGGCAAGATGCGGCTCAATTTCAAACACCAGAACATCGCACCGGACGAAATCCCGCCGGAGGACTTCAAGAAGTCCCACGAGGAAGGTCACGGCTTCGACGGAACGGTTACCCGCTGTGAACCGCCACGCCTGCTCGCGTTCACGTTTGGCAGCGAGGGCGATTCAGAGGCTATTTTCGAACTTACGCCGCGGGGCAAGGACGTGCTGCTCGTCCTCACACATCGGTCAACGGGCGGCGATCTGCCGTACATGCACGAGTTCGGCACCGGCTGGCACACGCATTTTGTCCAGCTCATTGCTTTGCTCGAGGGCAGCCCGCGTCCGCCGTTCTGGCCGATGTTTACCGCGGTTAAGCCCCTCTACGAAAAACTCCGGGTCGCCGCGCAACAGAGCTAGAAAGCTTCCGCAAATTCCCCGTCAGCTCGAGAGTCGGCCCGGGCCACTGCCTTGTCCTGAATGTCCCCGTCCTGGATCGCCGCCTCAATCCTCGTCAAAGAAAGAAAATCGCTCTCGTCCCCACTTCCACCTCCCATGAAAACCACGTCATCCAAAAATCCGAAGGTTGTCTCCGAAGACCAATGGCTCACGGCCCGCCGCGAACTCCTGCGCGAAGAAAAAGCATTAACGAAGCTCCACGATCGGGTCGCCCAGCGCCGCCGCGAACTCCCGCGGGTCCAGATGATCAAACCGTATGCCTTCGAATCTCCCCGGGGCCGCGTTTTGCTGACAGATCTTTTCGAGGGCCGCAGCCAGCTGATCGTGCAGCATTTCATGTTTGGTCTGGGCTGGGAGGAAGGCTGCAAAAGCTGTTCGTTCATGATGGATCACATCAACCCCTGCGTGCCGCACTTGAATGCCCGCGACGTTTCCTTTGCCGCGATCTCCCATGCGCCACTCGCGGAACTCCTGACTTTCAAGGAACGCATGGGCTGGGCGGTCAATTGGGTTTCGTCGCACGGCAGCGAGTTTAATTTCGATTTCCACGTCTCATTCACAGAACAGGAAATGGCCGGCGGCTTGGTCGACTATAATTACACGAAGCGACCCTTTCCGCACGAAGAGGCGCCGGGCATCAGCGTCTTCGCCCGGGATGCGGACGGCACCGTCTATCACACTTATTCGACTTACGGCCGGGGAGTGGAGGTAGTCATGGCCACGTACAACCTGCTCGACCTCGTGCCCAAGGGTCGGGATGAAGGCAGGCTCGACTACGACATGGGATGGATCCGCCATCATGACCGGTACGATCAACCCGCCGATGCCGTCGCGATGCCTTGAGTTTTCCCGTCGCGCCTTCCGCTGGGTGTGGCCGACCGCGTTGCTGGCGCTCGCGCCCAAATGCCTGCTGTGCCTTGCGGCCTACGCGGGGTTGGGCGCGACGCTTGGGCTCGGCGGACCGGAGGTGTGTGGGGGATCGAACGGCGGGCTGGGATCCTGGGCGTCCTCGCTCGCGTGGCTCGGCCTTGCCGGCGGACTCGGCGGGTTCGGGTTTAGGGTGAACTACCGGTCCATGCTTTCTCACCGGCGGGCAAATGGAATCCCGGTTAAGGAAGAACGAGGGCTCTCCTCCTGACGCGCCTACGGCTGAAGCCGATGAGGAAGGTGCTCAGGAAGAGCGCGACGGACGCCGCGGGGATGTCCAAGGGGAAAATTGTTTTTCCGCTTTTCCTCACTTCGTCCCCGCGCGAACCGGATCCGATGCGCGCAATCCCCACCCGCCGCGCGCCGCAATGATTTCAACCGAAACGAGAGCGCCCACGCGTTGACCTACTGAGTCGATCCCGATCTCCTGACCTCGTTAGGCGTCAGCGTTTATCGCGCGATCCCTCGACCACTTACGAAGAAACAGCCAGGTCCTAAAAATCGCGGAGGGTTCGCGGCAGGTCATCAGAAAAACGTTTTGCTCGCCGCTGATGCTGGAGCATGGATGCCCCACAAGCCTTGGGCGGTCGCGTTCTGCTTCACGGAAGCGTCGCGTGAGGGGGCCGGCGAAAAGCCTGCTATTCTTCGGTGGCTCGGGGTTTATCTTGCAGGCGGATGACTTTCGGAACCCACTCCCACCCGCAGGAGGGATGCGGCCCCGCGGTTTTTCACCGACCATCCCCACCAGGTCCGGTTCACCCAACGCCAATGAATACCCTCTGGACTCTTGTACGGCGCGCGATGGCCGGCGCGTGCAGCTTAGGGTTTTCTGGAGGGATTGCTTTGGCTGCGGCCACCGTGACAAGTGAGCCGGTCGGCTTTTCGAGCGTTTCGTTGCCCCCTGCCTCCGATACCTTCGTCGCTGTTCCTTTCCTGCGTCCGGCGGTTTTTTCAGGGAGGATTTCCGAGGTCAACGGCAACACCCTCGCGGTCGAAGGGACCGCCACCTGGTCTGCAGGCCAGTTAGTTTACGCGGCGGGAGCGCAACCCAACACCTATTTCGTCCTCATTGGCTCGGGCGCATTGGAAGGCGGCACGTTTACGGTTACGGCGAACGGAGCCAACACGCTCACCGTCGATCTCGCGGGCGGAAGTTTGAACGGCGTGGCGGCGGGCGACGCCATCAGGATCGTGCCGTACTGGACACTGGGAACGCTTTTCCCGACGGCTTCCGCGGGAGTAAGTTTCACGCCGACGACCGACGCGGCGTCGCCGCAAACGATCGTTTCCCTTTTCGTTCCACCAAGCGTTGGGATCAACCCGGAGCCGGCGGCGACTTTTTTCTTTTTTTCCGGCGCGTGGCGGCAGAGCGGGCAGAGTCCAAGTCTAAGCCGGGACGATCAAGTCGTGGGACTCCACAGCCCGCTGAAAGTCAGGAACGCAGGGAGCGGCGGCGTGCTCGTGACTGCAGGAGCGGTTGTCATGCAGAAGCTGGCGTTGCGGATCAGGACTCAGACCGGAGGGCAGCAGGATAATCTCATCGCGCTCACCCGCCCCGTGCCGGTGACTCTTAACGATTCGGGATTGGCGGCGAGCGGCGCGTTCATCGCGAGCGCCACCGCGCTGTCCCGGGCAGACCTCTTGATGGTGACGGACAACACCGTCCAGGGAATCAACAAAGCCGCCTCGGCGTTTTATATCTATCAAGACTCCGCGTGGCGAAAACTGGGGCAGCCCCTGAATCAGGATTTTGGAGCGGATGTGGTGTTCGACTCCGCCAAGTCCGTTGCGATTCGCGCGGCTCCAACGTCCGACGGGGCCACCCGCCTCTGGATCAACTCTGCGAGTTACTAGCTGCTTTGCGATGAAACGCCTCTGCTCGATCCTTTGCCTCCTGTGCGGGCTGGCGATACCGGCCTCGGCGGCGGTCAAGGTCCTGTTGAGTGGCGGGGTGCTGCGCGATGAAAGCGGAGTGACTCTCCCGCCGGGCTCTCTCGTGGCAGTCGTGGCGAGCACGCAGGACAATGTATTCGGGGTTCCGACTCCCTCTTCGACCCTGCAGGTCGGAGCGACATTTGGCGGAGACGACGTGGTTCTCGCGGTATTTCCGGTGGGCCCGCAAAACACCGCGGTGGATGGCGGGTTTGTCGGCATGGTTGATTTCGACTACGCGGCGATGGCGATTCCGAACCTGGGTGCGGGCGATCAGCTCAAACTTTACTGGTTTCCGGCGGCCAGTCTTAACGGAACCCAGATCAAGCCCACCGCTTCCTACGGCGCCTATCGGACGGACTCCTTGAAAAGCCGTTCGAACACGACGTGGCTGGCGCCCGACGATTCGTCGGGTGGGGCCGTGGAACTCAATTTATTCTCCCAGGCGATCGGCGGAGACATTGATAATTCCCTCGCGATCGGCGGGCTGAATGTCGCCTCGACGACTCCGGACGTCACGGTGGCGGCCACGGACGCCAACGCCGCGGAGCCTTCGGACCCGGGCGTCATTACGTTCACCCGGAACGGGTCGACGGCCAGCGCGTTGACGATCAATTTTACCGTAACGGGGACCGCGACCGCTGGTAGCGACTACCCTTCAATCGGGACGAGCGTGACGTTTGCCGCGGGATCGGCGACGACGACGCTGGCGGTGAACCCGATCGACGACCAGCTCGTCGAGGGAGAGGAAACCGTGGTTCTGACCCTGGCGAATGGGAGCGGCTATACCGTGGGCAGTCCCTCTTCAGCCACGATAACAATTCAGGATGACGATGGTTCATCCGCCAACATTGCCGTCTCCGCGACCGATCCTCTCGCGGGTGAAATTGGGACCGGCCAAGGTGCGGGGACATTTACGTTTACGCGCAGTGGACCGACGTCGAATGCTTTGACCGTCAACTTCACCGTCGGCGGAACCGCGACGAGTGGGAGCGATTACACGCCCTTGGGGACAACGGTGAGTTTCGCCCCCGGATCGTCCACGGCAACCGTTTCGGTGAACGTGCTCGACGATTCGCTAACGGAAGGCGACGAGACCGTTGTAGTGACGCTGGCCGGCGGGTCCGGCTACTCGATGGGGACTTCATCTACGGCGACTGTCACCATCCAAGACGATGATTCCTCTACGATCGCAGCATCGTTCGTGACTGGCGTTCAGCTCGGACCTGTGCGCAACGATTACACTGGATGGGTGGGCATGCAGATCGTCGTCGGATCGACTCCGCTCGCGGTATCCCAACTGGGGCGGATGATGGCGCCGGGTAACAGTGGTACCCACACCGTGAAGATCGTCCTGGCCAGCGATGGCCAGGATGTGCCGGGAGGCTCCGTCGCGATCAGCATGAACGGAGGCGCCCCCGGTCAGTTCAAATACGGCAATCTCAGCAACCCGATCTCCCTTAACGCCGGCAC
>JBDSSU010000173.1:0-5485 GCA_039928635.1 Opitutaceae bacterium
TGGCCGATCGGACCCAAGAGCGGGAATTTCTCCGGGATCAAACCAACGAGGACCTGTATTTTGTCGTCGCCTCCGCCTACGACGGACAGGCGCTGGCGCGCGGCGAGAGGAAGCTCGCTTGGCGCACCAGCATGACGGTGAACACGAAAGGAGTTTCCATGGCTGAAACCCTGATCCCCTTGGTCACGGCCGCCGCTCCCTTTTTCGGCCATGAAACGGCGGAGCCGCAAATCAACGTGAGCCGCGTGCCTCGCAACACCCGCGTCGATGTCGGCACTCCGACCGTGGTGCCGGATAAAACCGGAAAGCCATGAGCCGGAGCGATCCAATCGCGGAACGAACTTCGGGATGACGCTTTCCCCGTTGGTTTCGCACCTTTCGGCTGTTTCGTGGGGTCTCCTCATAAGCCGCACGTTACCGCTGAGCGGGCGCACTTGGGGGACGCCCCGCGGGAAAATTCCCCCGGCACCAAGCCGGAACAAAACCGCTACGCTAAATAAGTCTGGAGGATTCGTATTTGCGCCCGGTCCGGAATCGTTAACTTTCGACCGGCCTCGCCCTCGTCGTCGGGGGCATCTCTTTCCCAGCCGGAGCGTCTGTCTTTCCTTCACCCCTATCCGTTCTGCCCATGCGAGCTTTTTTTCCGTTTGCGGTTCTATCCTTGTTGCCCGCCGTCGCTGGCGCCGCCGCCTCTGCTCTCTCGCCGAAAGCCTTGGAAAACAGCTTTGGCAGCACCGTCCATCCTTTTCTCGAGACGTACTGCATCACCTGCCACGGCGGGGAAAAACCCAAGGGCGATTTTGACCTGAGCCCTTACAAGAACATCAACCAGGTGGCCGCGGACTTCACTGCGTGGGATGTCGTGCTGGAGAAGTTGGAGACGAAGGAAATGCCCTCCGAGAAGGCCGAGAAATTTCCCAGCGACCAGCAGCGGCAGGAAGTGATCGATTGGATTCGCGCTCTGCGGAAGGCGGAGGCTCAGCGGATGTCGGGCGATCCAGGCCCGGTGCTCGCGCGTCGTCTGAGCAACGCGGAATACGATTATACGATCAAGGATTTGACGGGTGCCGATATCCGGCCGACGAAGGAATTTCCCGTCGATCCGGCCAATCAAGCGGGCTTCGACAACTCCGGTGAATCGCTGGCGATGTCGCCCGCCTTGTTGAAAAAATATCTGGGTGCCGCCCAACAGGTGGCGGAGCACCTCGTGTTGCAGCCCGAGGGATTCACGTTTGCTCCGCACTCGGTGATGGCGGACACCGATCGGGACCAATACTCGGTGCTGAAGATCATCGATTTCTACAAACGGCAGCCGACCGACTACGCGGATTATTTTCTGGCGGCGTGGCGCTTCCAAAATCGCGCTGCGCTCGGACAGGCGAAGGCCTCGCTGCATGATGTCGCCGCTCGCGCCAAGGTCAGTCCGAAATACCTGACAACCGTCTGGTCGGCACTCGCCGAAGCGAAGGAAGAGGTCGGACCGATGGCCAGGCTGCAGAAAATGTGGCGTGAACTGCCGCCCGCGTCGCCGAAGGGCAATGTCGCGGAAACGGAAGGAGCCGCGAGGGTAGGGAGTGAGCAGATGCGCGATTTCGTCGTGCGGCTCCGCGATAAATTAATTCCGGACGTTCCCAATCTCTCCGCGCCGCCCATGCAGCAGGGCTCGCAGGTTTTCGTGCTTTGGAAAGACCGCCAGATGGTCGCGAATCGCCGCCAGTACGATCCCACGGCGCTGCAAGTGGAAGGCATGCCGATCGCGCAGCCGGCAGCGGCTCCGACGCGAGGGGCGCCGGCCGCGGCCAATGCCGCCAATCGGCCGGCCCGCGGGCGGGGTCCCGCGAATGCGGCTGCGGTAGCGAACGCACCTGCGACGGCCCCGGCTGCCGCAGCGGCAGGCGCAGCGGCGGTCCCAACCGCCCCTGACGTGCCGATCATCGCAGCGGTCATCACCGATGCTCCCGTCGCTCAGGCCCAGGCACCTGCCCCTGCCAGCGGTCGCGATCGCACTCCCGCCATTCCGGTGAACCCGAACGCGGCGACGTCCGCCACCTACAAGATGGCTTTCGCGAGAATGCCGCGGGTCGCCGATCCGGATCTCGTGGTCCCCGCCGATCCCCGTGAGCGTGCCCGTTATGAGGCGGCGTTTGCCCGCTTCGCGTCCCTCTTCCCGGATGCGTTCTACATTTCGGAGCGGGCGCGGGTTTATGCCGATCCGGAAAAGGAAAAAAGTCTCGGCGGGCGTCTCTTGAGCGCCGGGTTGCACAGCATGACGGGGTTCTTCCGCGACGACCAACCGCTCTCCGACCTGATCCTCGACGAGTCCGGCAAGCGGGAGCTCGATCGTCTCTGGCGGGAATTTTTTCTCTCCGCGGGCGTGCCCCAGCGCATGCACACCAGCTTCGTCTGGTACGAGCGCACGGATTCCCGCTACATGCAGGACGCTGAGTTCGATCCCTATCGGCCGGAAGACAAGTCGGTCACGACGCAGGAAAAAATCAAGAGGCTGGCGGAGATCTACCTCGCGAAAGCGCAGAGAAGCTCCGCGAGCGAGACGGTGCAGCAGGCGATCAAGGAGCACTTCGAGATCGCGGCGGCCGAAATTCTGCGCGTGGAGCAGGACCGCGTTGCCGCGGAACCGAGCCACCTGCGCGCGCTCCAGGATTTCGCGAGTCGCGCTTACCGCCGGCCGCTCACGCCCGCCGAACGCGACCGGCTGGTCGCATTCTACCGCGAAGCGCGGGACCAGAATGGTCTCGAGCACGAGGACGCGATGCGGGATTGCATCGCGAGCGTCCTGATGTCTCCGAATTTCTGTTATCGCATCGATCTCGTCGAAGCAGCGGGGGCAACGGGCTCGGCCGGGTTGCCGCGGAAAAACTGGTTCGCGAGCTGGTTCGGCTCGGGCAAATCCTCGGAAGCCTCGAAGCCCGCGAACGCGCAGCCGCTGTCGGATTACGCGCTGGCGAGCCGGCTCAGTTATTTCCTCTGGTCGAGCATGCCCGATGCGGAACTCCTCGCGCATGCGACCGCGGGCGATCTGCGTGACCCCAAGGTTCTCGCCGCCCAGGCGCGACGCATGCTGAAGGACGATCGCGTGCGGAATTTCGCGACGGAATTTGGCGGCAACTGGCTCGATTTTCGCCGCTTCGAGGAAACCAACACGGTTGATCGCGAGCGCTTCCCGACTTTCACGAACGAGCTGCGCCAGGCGATGTTCGAGGAACCGGTCCGCTTCATCACCGACGTGGTGCACGAGGATCGTTCGGTGCTGAACTTCATCTACGGCGACTACACCTTCGTGAACGCGCCGCTCGCCAAGCACTATGGGATGCCCGACGTCGCGACCGGCGCCGACACCTGGGTGCGGTTCGAGCACGCGGATAAATTCGAGCGCGGCGGCCTGTTGCCGATGGCCGTTTTCCTCACGGCGAACTCGCCCGGCTTGCGGACGAGCCCCGTCAAACGGGGCAACTGGGTGGTGCGCCGGATTCTCGGCGAACGCATCCCGCCGCCACCACCGACCGTCGCCGCGCTGCCGCCGGATGAATCGAAAATGGGCAATCTCACGTTGCGCGAAGCGCTCGCCAAGCATCGCGAGGACAGCTCCTGCGCGAGCTGCCACGCGCGCTTCGACTCCTTCGGCCTTGTCTTCGAAGGATTCGGTCCCGTCGGCGAGCGCCGCGAGAAAGATCTGGGCGACCGCCCGGTCGACACCCTGGCGCCTTTCCCGGGAGGCACCGAGCGCGCCGGCGTCGCCGGCCTGCGCAGTTATCTGCACGACAGCCGTGAGTCCGACTTCGTGGAAAACCTGTGCCGGAAACTCGTGGCCTACGGTCTGGGCCGGACCTTGCTGCCTTCCGATGATGCTTTGATCCAGGAGATGCGCACCAAGCTTACCGCCAACCAGCACCGCTTCAGTTCGCTCGTCGAGAGTCTCGTGACGAGTCCCCAGTTCTTAAACAAGCGCCCGATCAACGCCTCCGAAAAACCCCCCACCTATGCCGACAATTAATCAGAATTCCCCCGCCGTCGTCAGCGATCACTTGTCCCGCAGAAAGTTTTTGCACGGCGCCGGCGTGCTCATGGCGCTGCCGTGGTTGGAATCGGTTCCCGTGTGGGGAGCCGAGCCGGCGGCCGCTCCGGCGGGGCCCGCGCCCGCGCACCCGAAGCGTTTCGCGGCGGTGTTCATGGGCAACGGAGTGAATCCGAATCATTGGTGGGCCAAGGGGGCCGGCCCGGAGATGGAGCTCAGCAAGACCTTGGCGCCACTCGCACCTTTCCGGAGCAAGCTGAATGTCATCAGCGGCCTCTACAATCGGTCCGCTACCGGCGTCGGGATCCACCCCGGCATGACCGGCAATTTGCTTTCGGGCATGCCGCTGATGAAAGGCGCTGTGCTGCATGGCGGCGTCAGTATGGATCAGGTGCTCTCGACTCATCTCGGGCAGGACACGATGCAACCCAGCCTGATCCTCGGCTGTGAGCAGCCGATCACCGGTTATCACGAGACGAATTTTTCGATGGCCTACAGTTCGCACATCTCGTGGGAGAATGCGGATTCACCGGTCCCGATGGAGGTTTATCCCTCGCTCGCGTTCGATAGCCTGTTCGAAAACCGTGGCAGCCGCCGGACCCAGAGCATCCTCGATCGCGTGAAAGAGGACGCCGCCAGCTTCAACCGCAGGATCAGCGCCGCCGACAGTGCGAAGCTCGATGAATTTCTCACGAGCGTGCGCGAGGTGGAAATACGCGTGGAGCGCATGCGCAACGAGCAGGCCAAGGCCGAGGACAACGCCAAGAATCGCGGCCGGCCGATGGTCACGATGAACCGGCCCGACAACGGTCTGCCCGAAGACATCCGCGAACACATGCGCCTGATGTGTGACATCGTCGCGCTCGCTTTTCAGACCGACAAGACCCGCATCGCCACGCTGCTGCTCTGCCGCGATCTCTCCGGGTTGTTTTATCCGTTCTTGGGCGTTCGCAAGGCGCACCACAACGCGTCGCACGATGACCAATCTGACGACTACGAGAGCATCGCCCGCTACTACGTCGGGCATCTCGCGTATCTCGCGGGGAAGCTCGAGGCCATGCCCGAAGGGGAAGGCACGGTCCTCGATAACACCTGCCTCATGTACCTTTCCAACATGTGGTCCGGCACGCGTCACGATAACAGCAAGGTGCCCTTGCTCACGCTTGGTGGTTTCGGCGGCACGCTGGAGACGGGCCGGATTTTGGACTACTCGGACAAGGGCAACGAGAACCGAAAACTCTGCAGCCTTTATCTTTCGCTCATGGATCGCGCCGGAGTGAAACTCCCCCGCTTCGGCGACGCCGACGCCCGCCTCGCCGGGATCTGAGCGGGAGAAACGCAGTCGGATCGGCCCACGAAAAGCACGAGTGGTGGACCGTGCGTCGGGAAAGTAGGCGGCAACGCAGATCGCGTTCAGCCGGAGGATAACGCACTGAGGCCGGGTTTGCGTGT
>JBDSSU010000174.1:0-6761 GCA_039928635.1 Opitutaceae bacterium
CCGCCGCCCACCGCGAACAGGACGCCACCACGATCGAGTTTGTTCGACGCGAGAAAATCGAGCACGCCGCCGAACTCGGTCAACGACTTCGCCGTTTCTCCCGCCGGCACCACGTGTACGGGCGCGGCGCCGAACATCTGCCGCAACGCACCGTCTTGAGCGCGGCGAACGTTGTTGTCCGTCAGGACCGCGACGCGACGCCCTTCCGCCATCAGTTTTGCAACGACCGCCTTAACGGCCCCAACCACTTCCCCTGCAAACGCGATGGGGTAGCTGCGCTCGCCGAGGTTAACCTGAAGTTCCAGAGCCATGGGGGTTTAATGGCCGCGAAGAATCGAGGGTCAATCTCGAGGATTCATGAGATTGAGACGAAATCTCACAAACCGATTGACATGAGAATCGGTCGCAGTGTGTTGAGAACCGATCTCGCACCACGAAACCGCCAAGCACCCTCCGCACTCATTTCAGACAATGAAAACGCTCGCTCCCTCCGCCCCGAATCCTCCCTTCCCTTCACGTCGAGTTAAGCAGGCTTCCTCCACCCTCACCGCGGTCATTGTGGCAAGCGGGTCGCCGCTCGTCGCCCTTGCTGCCGAATCTCCCTCGAAGGAGGCCGACCTCGCGGTCCTGCCCTCGATCGAAGTCCAGTCCCAGCGCAACCGCGAAGTCTCCTCACCCAAATTCACCGCTCCGCTCGTCGACACCCCGCAGACCATCTCAGTGATCCCTCAGGAAGTTTTTAGTCAGCAGGGCGCCGCCAGTCTCGCCGACGTGCTGAGCAACACGCCGGGAATCACCTTTCTCGCCGGCGAGGGCGGTCACGTTTCCGGCTCGAACAGCATCGTGATGCGCGGCTTCGACGCGACAGGCAGCATTTTCATCGATGGCGTTCGGGACAACGGCAACTACGGCCGCGATGTCTACAATCTCGAACAGGTCGAGGTCGTGAAAGGGCCGGCCGGTGACAACGGACGGGGCACCGCCAGCGGCTACATCAATCTTTCGACGAAATCTCCGCGGGCTTCCGATTTCGCCGCCTCGACCCTGAGCTACGGTTTCGACGGGTACGCTTCCGTCGATCGCCAGCGTGCCACCCTCGACGTTAACCGGTCGCTCGACGAAACGGTGAAAGGCGCTGCGTTTCGCGTCACCGCTCTGTGGCAGGACAGCGGCGTCGCCGGCCGCGACTATGCCGAGAAAAAATCCTGGGGCGTCGCGCCTTCGCTCGCCTTGGGCCTCGGGACGCCCACCCGCCTCACCCTCGGCTTCCAACACGATGAGCAAAACGACCGCCCCGACTTCGGCACGCTCGGCGGCACTGTTGCCGGCACCGCGACGGCGATTCGTCCCCGGCTGCCCGTTGAACGCAGTCGTTTTTATGGTCACACCAGCGATTTCGACGACGTTAAGCTCAACGTCCTCAGCGCCCGCCTCGAACACGATCTCAGCCCGTCGATCCGGCTCAGCAACGTCACGCGCGCCAGCTCCACCGACCGCGAGGCGATCTACACCGTCTTGAGTGCGATTAACAACCTCCCGGATAGGAATAGCGGGCAGGCGCTCGAGATCGTGACCGCCAACCGCCAGGCGTTCTTCCGTGAAGTCAAAACCTTCTCCAACCAGAGCAATCTCGCGTCCCAGTTCGCCACCGGTTCCCTCCTCCACGCTTTTGCCGGCGGACTCGAGTTCATCCGAGAGCAAGGACACGCGCTCCGCGACTGGACCGGCCTGGGCGTCGCCGCCGATCTCAGCAAGGACGTGAACCAAACTGCCGCCGGCGCGCCCGCGCCCGTGTCCACCGTCGTCGGCACGAGCCCGTACCAACCGAATCCTCACCGGCCGATCACGGGTTTCGCTCCCGTGTACGCTTTCGTTGACGACATCCGCATCGATACTTTCGCGCTCTACGCCTACGACACGATCAAGCTCAACGAGCGCTGGCAGGCGACGGGCGGCGCCCGCCTGGAACATTACAAGGCGAACTACGACATCCTCGCTCGCGCCACGAACCTAAGCACTCCCTTCGAAGTCTCCGACACGCTTCTCACCGGCAAGCTCGGACTCGTCTTCAAACCCGCCCGCAACGGCAGCCTCTACTTCTCGTGGGGCGTCGCCGCCCAGCCGCCCGGCACGAGCAATCTTTCCAACGACAACGGCTCGCGCAGCAACGGCACGCCCGGAACCACCGGCCAGAACTCCCCCAACGCCGATCCCCAAAAATCCTCCAACTACGAACTCGGGACGAAGTGGGATTTCTTCCAGCGCAAGCTGACGACTTCCTTCGCCTTCTTCCGCAGCGAGCGCACCCACATCGCCACCGCCACCGACGCCGGCACCGGTGAGCCCTCCGCCTATGGCGACCAGCAGGTGCAAGGCATCGAGCTCGGCGTGTCCGGTCGCATCACCAACCACTGGATTCTCTTCGGCGGCTGGTCCTATCTCGACAGCGAAAATCGCAACCCCTCCAACGCCGTGGCCGATGGCGCCGAGTTGAACTGGACTCCTTCCTACTCCGGCAATCTCTGGACCACCTACCGCCTGCCCTTCCGCCTGACGCTCGGCGGCGGTCTGCAATACACCGGGGAATCGAAAGTGGCGCTCAGCAACACCAACGCCGCCGCCCTCCCGGCGCACACGGTCTTTAACGCAATGGCTTCGTACGAAATCACGCCGCGCCTCAATCTCCGCCTGAACGTCAACAACGTCGCCGACAAACTCTACGCCCGCTCGCTCAACAATAACTCGAATCGCACCTACCTCGGCGAACCGCGCTCCTTCCTCGCGAGCCTCGAGTTCAAATTCTGAGCGCCTGCCACGCCTCGTTTTATCCCGCCGCAACTCGTCCCATTCTCGGATCCCGCGCTCGCCGCCCGCCCGCCATCATGCTGCTCGATATTCCCGACGTCCTCCCGCCCGCCGAACTCGCCGAGGCTCGCCGCCTGATCGAATCTGCCGACTGGATCGATGGCCGCGCGACCGCCGGCCACCAAGGCGCACGCGTGAAAGACAATCAGCAGTTGCCCGTCGATCATCCGGTCGCCCGCCAAGTGAGTCAGCAACTCGCGCGCGCCCTCATGCAGCATCCGCTGTTCATGTCGGCCGCGCTGCCGTTGCACCTCCTGCCACCGATGTTCAATCGCTACGCAGGTGGCCAGCAGTTCGGCACCCACGTCGACGGCTCCATTCGTACCCTCCCTGGCACCGGACATCGGATACGCACGGATCTCTCCGCCACCTTCTTCTTCGCTGAACCGGAAGAATATGACGGCGGCGAACTGATCGTCGAAGACACCTACGGCTCCAAGTCCGTCAAACTCCCCGCCAATCACCTCATTCTTTATCCCGGCACCAGCCTGCACCACGTCACGCCCGTCACGCGCGGGACGCGTCTGTGCTCTTTCTTCTGGATCCAATCCATGATCCGCGACGACGCGAAACGCTCCCTTCTCTTCGACATGGACGTCGCGATCCAACGCCTCGGCGCGGAGAAGGCCACGCATCCCTCGGTCATTTCGCTCACCGGCGTTTACCACAACCTCCTTCGCCAATGGGCCGAGCTGTGAGCAACGCCCTTGAGCAAGACGCGGCTCGCGCCCTCGACGCGCTGCGCCGCGGTCAACACGCGGAGGCGTGCCGCGAATTCCCGTCTGCACTCGCCAGTTATGACGAGGCCCTCACGGCCAGTCGCGACCTTCCATCAGCCGATCCCAGGACCCGCCACCTCCGCGGGGTCATCGCCATGAACCGCGGCAACGCGCTGCAAAAACTCGCCTTGCCCGCGAGCTTCGCCGAAGCGGTGCGCGCCTACACCGACGCGATCGCGCAATTCGAAACGTTGCCCCACCACACCAACGCCGAGTTGCGCAACCAACTCGGCGCGGCCCAGCTGAATCGCGGCCACGCTTTCCTCGCGAGCGGCGATGCCGCCAATGCCATAACTTCCTTCGAGCAAGCGGTGGCTTCGCTCGAAGTCCTGCCACTCGCCGACGATCTTTCGTATCGCCTCAACCTCGCCGGAGCTCGCACGAATCTCGCGCACGTTCTGCTCCCCACCGACCCGGCCCGGGCTCGTCTTCTGACCCGGGAAACTCTCGAACTCCTCACCGCCCACGAACGAGAGCATCCGGCGTTATCTGAAATGAGCCTTCGGACGCGCCGCACGCTCGTCATGGCAAACGGCGAATTGCTCCGGAGTGGCACGGGCGTCTTGCCCGTGTTTCCGAAAGGCCATGGGGAGGATGCCCATGTCATAGCAATCGATCTCGTCGCCGAAGCCACCGATGCCATCGACGACGGCCTCGCGCTCGCCCGCGACCTGGAGTTAAGCGGCAACGCGCATCTCCGTCCGCTCGCGCTCCGGCTTTTTCGCCTCGGTGCGCAGCTCTACCGTCTCCATCAACCGCATTTTCTCGCGGAATTCCTTTTGGAAAACCTTTCGAATCCTGCGTTCGCGGCTGACCGGGATTTCCGCGCCGCCACCAGCGAAGCGCTCCACCTCGCGCTCACCGAAATTCAGCGACCGCGAAACCTCATGGTGGGCGACGCTGGGGCGGAACGCCTGCTGGAAACGACGCGCACACTCCGGGCTGCCAGGGACCATCTCTCCACGCTCACTCCCGTTCTCTCAAACCAACCGGTCTGATGTTTCGCAAAATTCTTTTCTGGTCCCACTTGGTCGCCGGCCTGATCTCGGGTCTCGCGATCGGCATCATGTGCTTCACCGGCACCGCCCTCGCCTTCGAGAAACAACTGATTGCGTGGTCCGAGCGCGACGCCCGCGTCATCGCCGAACCGGCGCCTGGCGCCTCACGTCTGTCCCTCCAGGAAGTGCAGGCGAAGCTCCGTGCTGCCCACCCCGACGCGCGCCCCGCCAATCTGGTCCTGCAAAACGATCCGCTTGCCGCCATCGCATTTCCCGCCGGACGCGCCGCTGGGTTCTACGTGAACCCCTACACCGGCGAAGTTCGCCAGCCCAAATCCAATGCGATGGGCAGCTTCATGAGCACCATGGTGGCATGGCACCGTTACCTGGGCTTCACCGGCGAGGTGTCCCGCCCGCGCGGCAAGTGGGTCAACGGCGTCTGCAATCTCGCGTTCTGCGTGCTCGCGATGACCGGCCTCTACCTGTGGATGCCGCGCAACTGGTCACTTCGCGGCGTGAAGGCCGTCGCGATTTTTAACTGGCGACTCGCCGGCAAAGCCCGCGATTTCAACTGGCACAATTCGATCGGGCTCTGGTCCGCGCCGATTCTCATCGTGCTCACGCTCACCGCCGTCCCCATCTCCTTCCAATGGGGAGGCCGCGTGATCAACTCGCTGACCGGTACCCCACAACCAGTGCCCGGCGCCCCGCCTGCCGCCGCAGCCGCCGCTGCTCCCGTTGTCGTTTCCCCGCCACCCGCCGGTGCGCTGCCGCTGAGCCAGGAAGCCCTCGTGGCCAGCGTGCAAAAAGAAATTCCTCAGTGGGAAACGATCACGATCGGCGGCGCGGCTGGTCGCGGCGGTGCTCCCGGCCGTGGTGGACCGGGCGGTGGTGGAAATCTCGCAACCACCCCGACAGTGAATGTACCAACCGCTGCCCCCGCTACCTTCACCGTGCGGTCGCGCCACGCCTGGCCCCGCACGGCGAACCTCACGCTCGTCCTCAATCCCTACACCGGCGAAATCCTCCGCCGCACCGGCTACGCTGATCAAGCCGCGCCGCAACGCGTTCGTGCGTGGACGCGTTTTCTTCACACCGGCGAGGCGCTTGGCTTCTGGGGGCAATTGGTCGCAGGCCTTGCTTGCCTGGGCGGATGTTTTCTCGTCTACACGGGCTTTGCCCTTTCGTGGCGCCGATTCTTTGGGGGGAAAGCCCCACCGACTTCCAGCGTGTAGCCGAGACGTTCACCGCCTGCCGCCGGCAGCGTGATCAATCCAGGCAGTTCGCAGACGCGCGCCAACCCACTCTGTCGCGAAAAAAGTGCTCCGACCGTGCCGGGTACAACTCGTCTTGCGCCGGCCGGAATCCCGTGCCTCTTCCCCCTATGACTCGCCCAAGTCTGCGCCACTCCCTGATTCTCCCTGTTACCCTTTTGTTCGTCGCCGGTTGTCAGCTGAGCTCCACGCCCTCAGTGCCGCCGCCAGTCGTTCTCGCCGCGCCCGCGACTTCCAGCTCCGCGGCAGTGCCGCCCGCCGCGTCGGCGGAAACCAGTTACGTGTTCGGCTGGGGCGATCTTCCCGCCGCGCTCGCCCGGCCTCGTGGCGGCACCACGCGCGGCATGTCCGTGACACTGGCGCCCGGTCGGACAATGCCTCTCGCGGAAATCGTCGCAGCGCCTGATGCGTTCGCCCGTGACCGTGCTGCCATCCTCGCCATGGCCGGCGATTACAAGGTCAGTTTCCATTTCATGGAATCGCTCGGCTTCGCGCCGGATTATCAACCGGCGCGTCCTTACCACTCCTGGGCGACCGAACATATTCGCGTGATCTCGGACACGGGCCGGTTCATCAGCCTGCAACACACGCTGGTGATGTTTTTCGCCAATCCGGACGGCACGGCGTCGGAACCCATGGTCACGAAACATTGGAGGCAAGACTGGACCTACGAGGACCCCGATCTGCATACCTTCCGTGGCAACGCCACTTGGGCGCACCGCCGGCCAACTGCCGCCGAAGCCGCCAGCGCGTGGTCGCAGGCCGTTTTCCAAGTCGACGATTCGCCGCGTTACGAAGCGCTCGGTCGTTGGGAACATCGCGGCAACCTCTCACTCTGGACCGGT
>JBDSSU010000175.1:0-6187 GCA_039928635.1 Opitutaceae bacterium
CCGACCAGGTCCCAGTTGCCTTCCTCCGTATAAACTTTCAGGGCGAATCCCCGCACATCGCGCTCCGTGTCGGCTGCGCCACGCTCGCCGGCCACCGTGGAGAAACGAAGGAAGATCTCAGTCTCACCGCCGACCTTCGCGAACAACTTCGCCTTGGAGTATTTTGCGATGTCGTGGGTTATTTTCAGAGTTCCATAAGCCGCCGAGCCCTTCGCGTGCACCACCCGCTCAGGAATGCGCTCGCGATTGAAATGGGCGAGTTTCTCAAGGAGCCAGAAATCCTGCAGCAAGACCGGTCCACGAGGGCCGGCGGTGAGGCTGTTCTGGTTGTTGGCGACCGGAATGCCGGAGGCGGTGGTGAGTTGGGGGGCGTTTTGCATAAAGGGGAATCGAGGGGGCCGGGGCGGGCAACAGGCGGATTGCGGAGCAGCCAGAGTATCTCCTCGCCGGCATTGCGAGAAATACTAAGTTCCGCTTTCTGTAATAGGAATCACCTATGGAGCTCCATCAACTGCGCTACTTCATCGCCGTCGCCCGCACCCGTAATTTCAGCCGCGCCGCGGAGCAGTGTCGCGTGGCCCAGCCGTCACTGAGCCAGCAAATCATGAAGCTGGAGGACGAACTGGGGGAGCGGTTGTTTGAGCGGACGAAACGGGCGGTGTCATTGACGCCGGCCGGAGAAGTTTTCCGGCACCATGCCGAGCGGGTGCTCGACAGCGTGGAACTGGCGGGCGAGAGCGTGCGGGAAGAACACGGCGTGTTGCGCGGTCGCGTGGCGCTGGGCGCCTTGCCGACGGTGGCACCGTATTATCTGCCGAAACGCCTCCGCGCGTTCTCGGCCGCGCATCCGGGCGTCGAGGTGTTGGTTCATGAAGACACGACGGAGCAGCTGGCGCGCGCGGTGCTCGTGAAGGAGATCGACGTGGCGTTGATCAGTCTGCCCGTCGTCCGGGTGGGACTGATGGCCGAGGAATTTTTTGACGAGGATCTGCTGGCGGCGATTCCCGAAAAGCATGCTCTCGCCCGGAAAAAGAAACTGACGCTCGACGACCTGGAGCAAGAGCCGTTCATCCTGATGAAGGAGGGTCACTGCCTCGCCGGGCAGGCGCTGCAGTTTTGCCAGCTCAATGGTTTCGCGCCGCGCGTGAGTTTTCGCAGCGCGCAGATCGAGACGGTCCTCGCGTTCGTGGCGACGGGCTGGGGTGTCTCGATCGTGCCCGCGATGGCACGGCAGGTTCGGGCACGAGGTGTGCATTATCGCTCGCTCGCGGGGATCACCCGGTCGATCGGGGTGATCTATCGGGAGGCACGGCCGTTGAGCCGCGCGGCGCGCGCCTTGGTGGATTTTCTGCGGTCCACGCCGCATGACTAGCTCGGAAGGCGACCACGCCGACCGCGCCACGGCGGATTTACCCGCGGTAACTCACCCAAAGCAGCCGGGCTAAAGTGAGCGTCACCATCGTCAGGAAAACCGGACGGATGAAACGCGCACCGCGGGTCACGACGAGTCCTGCGCCGATCCGTCCGCCCACCACCTGGCCGGCGGCCATCGTCAATCCCGCGGTGAGATGAACAAGTCCGGCAGTCGCGAACAACGCGAAGGCGGCGAGATTGCTGGTGGCGTTCATGACTTTGGCGGTCGCGGTCGCTCGCGTAAAATTCTGGCCGAGCAGCAGCACGAGCGCGATGGCCCAGAACGATCCGGTGCCCGGGCCGAAAAATCCGTCGTAGAAACCGAGCCCCAGGCCGAACGCGACCCAGAAGCCCGTCGCGCCCATTTTCGCGGGATGGTCCTGTGTGCCGATGGCAGGCCGAAGCAGGGTGTAGAGGAGAATGGCCGCGAGCAGCCAGGGCACCACCTGGCGCAGAACGCCCGCGTCGATCTGCTGGACCGCGAACGCCCCGAGCAACGCTCCAGCGAGCGTCATAAGAATCCCGAGACGGCAATCGCGCAAGTCGACGGCGCCGAGCCGGACAAAATGCCACGTGGCCGAAACACTCCCGAAGCTGGATTGAAATTTATTCGTGCCGAGGGCGAGCGGTACCGGCAACCCGAGGTTCAAAAGCGCCGGCACCGTAATCAGCCCACCTCCACCCGCGACGGCGTCCACCGCACCCGCCACGAGTCCAACGGCAAACAGCAGGGGGAAATGCCAGGTCTCGAGATCCATTCGTCCGCAGGTTCAGGGAAGTTGGCCCGACGCGCCATCGGGAGTTAATTCAAAGATGTCCTCGGGTCCGTCTTCTTCATCGATCTGAGATCCAATGCGGCGAAAGCCCATCTTCAGAATCATCGTTAGCGAGGCGATATTATGCGGGCTCACGGAAACGACGAAGGCGGTGAGACCGTGGGTGATTCGGGCCCAGCGCATCAATGCCTGGCTCGCCTCCCAAGCGAATTTCTTTCGCCGATGCTCGGGAAACACGGTATAGCCGAACTCAATACCACCGGGCGAAATGCTCTTCAGGTATTGCGGCGCTGGTGGCGTGTGGAAGTTGATATAACCCACCATCTCCCCGGTGCTCCGCTGGCCAATCGCGCGGGGCAACCAGGGCTGCGATGTTTCGCCGGCTTCGAATTGTCGCAGTCGAAAAGCAGCGAAGTCGGCGCAATCGAACCACGCCGGCGGAATTTTCAGCCCGAGAATCGAAGAGGCTTCGTCGCGCGCCTCCTGAAACGTGCTCCTCAGAAAGGCGGGTGTCATGGGAACCAGATCAAGTCTGTCGGTGGCAATTATCGCTTCCATAACTCGGCCTGCCTTTCCCTGAATTGCGACAGCCAGTTGGCGAGAAGAATCTGCGAATTACGACCAACGCGGCTGCACCCCATCCGACCTGACGCGTTCACGAACGGATTAGGCGCGTCCGATTCGATCAGCTGGTCGTTTCCAACTAATCGCGCGCGTTAGCGGCGATAAAAATCGTTGTAGTAGGCAGGCGCGGCAACGGCAGCAGCGGCGTTGACGCGTCGAGGGCCGGGAGCAATCTGCGGCGGAAGCAGGGAGAGAAACGTGAGATAGGGTCCGTTGCGGTTTTCGCGCCAGATGTCTTTGCTGCGCACTTCGACGATGGCGGAGAGGGGCGCCGTCCATCCGATCAGCGATCCATACATCAGGACGTCGCCTCCTTTGTCGTACGTCCACGTTTCAAATCCGCGCCCTCGGGTGCGGATCAGCGGTTGCCCGAGAGCGGCGAGCGTCTCTTCGACGGTCATTCCCAGTTTGAGCTGACCCCAGTTCTCCACGGCGGCGCCCGGTAGCGGGAACAGTACGAGCAGAGTTATCGCAAGGAAAAGAGACCGGCGCGCCATTGCCAGTTTATCGGGATTTGCGCTGTGAAATTAAGGCGAATTACGAGCGGGTGGATGAGTTCGATTTGGACCCAAACGGGATTGGGCTCTCGGGGTGGCCAAAACTTTGCGGGAGTCACCGTCAGCAAATCCCGCTTCGCCCGACTGAGAGCAAATTGTAACCGTGCCTCGTGATTAGGTCCCGGGCGTGTGCGCGGTGGCCGCGACCTTTCCCAAGTCCGCGAGTCCCTGCTCGAAGGGCGGACCACACATCTTTTCGCAGTCCATGAACACGCTCACCACTTTCCCCAGAAAATTGTTCTGACCATACATTGTCCAGGTGACCGTGGTCTGATCGCCGACCGGGCGGAACGTGAAGTCCACCGTGGCGGTGCCTTCCATCGGGCGCTTCCAATCCATGCGCATCCGCACGAGTTCGCCGGGCTTGCTTTCGACGATCGTCGCCGAGCCCGCCCCAATCTCGCTGTTGCCATCCCAGCTGCACGTCGCGCCGACGCCGGAGGTGGGACCGCTGTAGGTGTTCTTCACCTTGGGATCCACTTTCAGGAATGGATTCCAGGCATTGAATTTGTGGTGGTCGTTGACCTGGGCAAAAAGGACTGCCGGCGACGCGGCGAGGGTGGCGCTGCGTTCCACGCGAAAATCAGCGGGCCGAGTGGCGGCATAGGCGAGGAACAGGGCGGTGACGGCGAGGAGGCCGAGGAAGATTTTCTTGAGCATAGGGGTGTGAGCAGTCGTTGGATTTTGAGGCGCGGGCGCCGGGTTAGCTTCAGCCAATCCCCCCGCCTACACTCTCACGACGAACGACCACAGCGTAAAAGGACACCTTGTGGCCGGCTCTAAACTTTCGGGCGGAGCCAGGCCAATGCCGCCGCTTGATCCCGGAAGACCTGAACCTCAAGTCGCGGGTTCCGGTTCATCGTTTGGTACATCCGGGCGAGGCCGAATTGCAGATCACCCGGAGCGACAATCGCCGACTTGGCGGGGTTCTTCAACTGGGAGAGTTCACGCGTTTGGGCGAAGTCATCGATGGTTTTGAAATTGAGATTGATCCCGTTCGTTTCGCTCAGATCGATAATCCGATCCGGAGTGGCCGGCTCCCGCTGCTCGATCTCGTTCATCTCGCGGCCCGACTGCAAAAATTCGACGGTCGTGATGCAGCCTTGGAATTTGGCTACGAGCAATTCGCCTTCACGCGTGATCGAAATTGGCACCGGGCGACGCTAGCCGGATGACGCAGACGCACCAGCCAAATGCGGCATCATCAGGCCTGAGCGCACCTTCGCTCAGGAGCTCGATGTCCGTGTGCTTACTTCGATCACGTCGTGCGGGGCGGCCTCCTTCATGCCGGCGGCACTCACGCGGATGAAGCGGGCTTTGGCGCGGAGGTCGTGGAGGGTGGCGGCTCCGAGATAACCCATGCCGCTTTGCACACCGCCGATGAGATTGCCGAGGACGTCGTCGACGCTGCCGGAAACTTCTTTGAGCGCTTCAATTCCCTCGGCGGCCATTTTGCGCGTCTTGTCTTCCTTGTCCTGACCGTAGCGGGCGGCGCTGCCGGCTTTCATCGCGCTCAGACTACCCATGCCGCGGTATTGTTTATAGACTTTCCCGCTGATCTCCATGATCTCGCCCGGAGCTTCACGGCAACCCGCGAGCAGACCGCCAAGGATCACGGCGTCGGAAAGCGTGAGCGCTTTCACGATGTCTCCGCTCTTGGTGATGCCGCCATCGGCGATCAGTTTCACTCCTTTCGCTTTCGCCGCATAGCTCGCGACGTGGAGCGCGGTGAGTTGGGGGATGCCGACGCCGGCCACGATGCGTGTCGTGCAGATCGAGCCCGGACCCTGGCCAATCTTGATCGCGTTGGCTCCGCAGTCCGCGAGGAACTCGACGCCGGACCCGCTGGTGACATTGCCGGCAATCAGGGTGAGATTCGGAAACGCCCCGCGGACCAACTTCACGACGTCGCCGACCCCGGCGGTGTGGCCGTGCGCGGTCGAAACCGCGATGACGTCGACCTCCTCGTCGGTCAGGCGGCCGACGTGATCGACGATCTTGTCGCGGTCGAGCGAGCCATCGGGCTTGCGCACGGGCGAAAGTGCTGCGCCGACCACGAGGCGAAACTGCGCATCGCGCGCGGGCTTGCGGCGGGATTTCGCTTCGCTCGTGATTTTTTCGACGTCGGAGCTGGTGATCAGGCCGCGGAGATGGTCGTCGTCATCGACCACGAGCATTTTGTTCAGCCCGACGTGCGACGAAAAAAAGTGGTCGGCCCCCTTGATGGGATCTTTCGCAACGGAACTTTGCTTCTCCGTAATCAACTGAGCGCGGGTCGTCATCACCTCGGACACGCGCTTCGATTTGTAGCGATCCTTGACGACGTTCCCGGAGAGCAACCCCGCGAGTTTCCCGGAGCCGTCAACCACCGGAAACGTGGAGAACGTGAAACGCCGGGTGTCGATCATCGCGATCACGTCGCCGATGAGCTGGTCGGGCGTGACGGTGATCGGGTCCTGGATGAGGCCGTGGATGTGGCGCTTCACGCGGGCGACTTCCTTCACCTGGTCCTTCGGCGCCATGTTGTAGTGGATGAGGCCGAGGCCACCGTTGAGTGCCATCGCGATGGCCATGCGCGACTCGGTGACGGTATCCATGTCCGACGAGATGACGGGGATCTGCAGCCGAAGCGCGTCGGAGAGTGCGGTGGACGTGTCGGCGTCTTTCGGGAGAATCTCCGAGTAGAGCGTCGCCAGTGAGACGTCGTCGAACGTGAGGGCCGTCGGGAGGTTCGCGCGGAAGAACGCGTCGGCCGGCAAATAGAACTCGCAGTCAGCGCTGGCAGTGGCAGCGGGCGTGGCAACCTTTGTCATGATT
>JBDSSU010000176.1:0-4322 GCA_039928635.1 Opitutaceae bacterium
CGGCTCGATGCCGCGGCCGCGGTGGCCTTCCAAGCCGGGATCGATGCCGGGGCCTCGCTCGTGCTCGGCGAGCGCGTAAGCCGGGCGGAGTCCCGCCGCTGGCTGACACCGACGCAACGCTTCGGAAACGCGCTGTGCTGCGGATTGATCGCGCTGGGTTGGGGCCGGCGTTTCCGCGATATGGCTTCCCTGCGGGCAATTCAGCGCGACGCCTTCGAGTCCCTCGCGTTGCGCGACCGCGCCTTCGGCTGGAACGTCGAGATGCAGGTCTGCGCGGTGGAATCCGGTCTGAAGATCGCCGAAGTCCCGGTGACCTTTCACCCGCGCATCGCCGGCGAATCGAAAATCTCCGGCAGCCTCCGGGGAGCTTTTCGCGCCGGCTGGGGAATTATTTCGATGGTCGGAAAACTTTACGCAAGTCGCGCTTCGCGGCGAAAAGGACGCCAGACGTTCAGGTCCCTCCGTAACTCCGTGGGCCACGTCACCTGACTGAGGCGCTCGACCCGATGGTCGAGCACGGCATCCAGCAAATCCGCCACCTCGATCACTACGTCGATAAACTAACGACCTGGCTGTGCGGTGAAACCCCCACCGGCCCCTTCACGATCGATGCGGCGGCTTACGGGGTGCGGACGGTGGCCGGAGTCAGCGCGGGGCGGCGGGCGGCGGTTGAAGCGGACCCTGACGACCGCGCGCTCCATCACGCGCCGCTTCGCATTTCCGACCAGCCTTCGAGACGGGATTGCACCAGATTGATCAGGGTCATCAACCCACCCGTGTTTCTGATTTCGTCCGCCGTAACGAGCACCTGCAGCTGTCCTTTTTCCTCCGTCAAAATCACCGGCAGCACGATCTCTTTCATCTCGGGATGTTGCCGCCAAAATTCCGGCCGATAGATGAAGGCGGTGGGAAACGGCTGCTTTTCGATAAAAGTTTTCCACGGACCCAGCATGCCGGAGAGTCCGTAGGTATAGCGGCACAAGGGGCACTCGTAAGTTTCCGGGGAGAAGAATTTGTGGGCCCAGTCATTCAACGCGTTGAAGAGACCTTCGTCAGCATTGTAGACCATGACGAGGCGGTCGGGGTGGGTTTGGTTCATGATTTGAAAGAGGCGCGAGCTGACTAACTATTCCCGGCTGAATCCGGGGACGCGCCTACCGGGCGCTCCGCTTCCAAGCCGAAAACGATTGCCCGGAGATCGCCCGCCACCCGGTGCGTGTGGAAAATTCGGTCCCACCACGAAAACAGCGAGCTGTAGTTCGAGTCGCGTTCGCCTCGCGCCACCGAGTGATGCACCTTGTGCATCGAGGGCGTCACGATCGCCGCGCGCATTCCGCGATCGAGCCACGCCGGCAGGGCGATGTTGGCGTGGTGGAATTGCACGACCGCAAACAACAGCAATTCGTAGAGTGCGAGTTCTTCGATCCGGCAGCCGATGATCGCGAGCACCGGCAATCGCAGGAGGGACGAAAGAAAGATTTCGCCGGTGTGAAACCGGCTCGCGGTCGTCACATCCATCGCGCGGTCGGCATGGTGCAGGCGGTGAAATCGCCAGAGGAACGGCACGGCGTGATTCAGCCGGTGCCAGAGGTACGTCCAACCATCCAGCAACAAGATCGCGAGCAGCGTGCGTGACCAGCCGTCAAGGTTCAGCCAGTGCAGCAAGCCGAAGCCGTGGGTCGCAGTCCAGTTCGTCACGGCCAGCCACGCCGTCGCGAAGACGAGGGTCGTGAGCAGAATGTTCAAGCCGCCCAGCGCGAGATTGAGCATCCCGTGACGTGCCCGGGCGGCCCGGTTCGCAAAGGTCGCGAAGAAAGGCCGGGCCGTTTCCCAGCCCAACAGCACCCCGAGACCGCCCACCGCCAGCGCCGTCCGCCATCCCGCAGAAATGACGGGCAGCTCCGTCACGGGTGCAGGGAAAATCCCGCGTTACTGGCGTTTCTCTTCCATGTCATAGACGTCGAACCAAACCCGCACCGGACGGTGCTTCGGGAGGAATTGGGGAATGTATCCCTCCAGAAAAATCTGGAGTGCCACGGGCAGATCGCTGAGCCGCATATCCCGCATCTTGTTGTTCCAAGCCACGACCTGTGCGTGGTCCTTGATTTTCGAGCGCGCGGCGAACCACTCCGCCACCGCCGCGTCGTCCGCCCCGGTGGCGACGAACTCCTTAAAATCCGCCGCGTCGATCCCGGTGAAATCGAGCAGGCAGCGGTCGAGCGGACAATCGTAGTGATACTCGCCCGCGGTGCCGGCGATCTCCGCCCGGCATTTGTCGAGCATGCGGCCGGCGTGAATATAGCCCGCGAGAGTTTCACGCGGGCTGCGCGGAAACGTTTTGGTGAGGTCGAGGGCCGAGGAGTCTGCGGTGGGGGAATTCATCAGATGGTCAGGGTTCTCCGGCGTTATTTGAAGCTCTTCGCTCCGGCGATGATCTCGGCGGGCTCGGGGCGCGTCCGATATCCATCCCGCATCAGCTTCACGCGAATCACGCCCTGCTGGTCGAGGAGAAACAGCACCGGGTGCGGAATGCCGGCGCCGCGACCGGTCGCCTCCTGGTTGCGGATGCCGTACGCTTCGATGACTTTGCTGCCGGTGTCCGACAGCAAGGGGAAGGTCAGGCCGAGCTTGGCCGCCGCCGCCGTGTTGGTCTCGGGCGAATCATAACTGATCGCGATCAACTGGATGCCCGCCGCCTGGATGTCTTTCAGACTCGCCTGCAATTCCTGAAGCTGCTTCTTGCAAAAAGGGCACCAGTCGGCGGAGCGCACAAAAGCCAGCGCGACCTTCCCGTGCTTGAGCAATTCCGACAGCGCCACCTCCTGGCCGGCCGCATTCTTCAAGGTGAAGTCAGCCGCTTTTACGCCGACCTTGAGGCCGGGCATGACTTCCGCCGCGGCGGACGGCAGGGCCGGGGAAGCCATTTCTGCAGCAGGAACGGTGGCGGCGAGGAGAAACGTGGCACAGACGGCGAGGAGCGATTTCATGGATTGATTTGGTGGATGGACTTGAATGGGGGGAAGACGCAGAGCGGGAACTTAGAGTCGCGAAATTAATTCAGCGCCCCCGTGCAACTGCTGCCCGCCCCCGCGGTGCAGGCGAGACAATGATTGCCCGTGAGGATCGGGCGACCCGCGAGGTAATCGGGAGTGACATCCCAGAGCGAAAGCGGCTTTCCGTTGCGGAGCTGCATCCCGAGCATCTGGTTGAAATCGCAATCGTAGACCTCTCCCTGCCAGCCGACGTTCAGCGTCGAGCGACACATGAGGCCGTCGACCGTGGCGGGGTTGAAACTGTTCGCGAGCAACTCGAGGTACTCGTCCCACTTCCCCTGCTCGCGCAGGTCGGAGGCGAAGCGGGCGATGGGCTGGTTCGCGATGGCGAAGAGCCGGGTGAACTCGATGCCA
This sequence comes from Opitutaceae bacterium, assembly GCA_039928635.1. Lineage (GTDB taxonomy): Bacteria > Verrucomicrobiota > Verrucomicrobiia > Opitutales > Opitutaceae > DATAKE01. The sequence continues at coordinate 3,408 of JBDSSU010000176.1, forward strand.
AACTTCGTGCGCAACTCGTGACGGTAGTCGGCTTCGAGTTCCGCCTGCGCCGGCGGCAGGTTCGCGCCGAGGGGATTGTAAACGAGCGTCAGCGGCAGGCGCGTGCCGTAGCCGACGGCGTTCAGCTTTTGCAGGGCGCGAATGCTTTTCTCAAACACGCCATCCCCGCGCTGGGCATCGACATTCGCCGCGCTATAGCAAGGGAGCGACGCCACCACTTCCACCTCGTGCGCCGCAAGATACTCCGGCAGCCACGCGAAGGCCGGTGTTTCGTTGATCGTGAGATTATTGCGGTCGATCACATGGCAGCCGCAGTCGCGCGCCGTTTCCACGAACGTGCGGAAGTGCGCGCTCAACTCCGGCGCGCCGCCCGTGATGTCCACCACCTCGGGTCGATGCTCCCGAATCCAGTCGCAGACGCGCGAAGCGACTTCGGCGTTCATCATCTCGGTGCGCCACGGCGCGGCATCGACGTGGCAGTGCCGGCAAGCCTGATTGCATTTGCGGCCCACGTTGATCTGCAAGGTCTGAACCCGGCCGCGGGTCAGCGTGAGGCCGTGAGCTGCGAGCTGGTGATCGAACGAAGTCATCCGGGAGATGAGAAGGTGGGCGCCGGGTTTTTATTCCCCGGGAGTGCGAACGCCGCCGCGGGCGACTGGAGGGGACGATACCAGCGCGCGAGCCGGACCGGCGGAATGCCGGCGCGGTAGCCGAGCACCATGAACTGGTTGATGAGCGTCGTGCGCAGCGGCCCGAGGCGCTGCCAGCGACGGGCCGAAGTCACCGCCCCACCGGGAGCGAGCGCGATCGTTCCGAGGCGACGCAGCCGGCGCACGAATTCGTAATCCTCCATGATCGGCAGATCGGGAAATCCGCCGACCCGGGCAAAGATTTCTCGCCGCACGAAAATGCCCT
>JBDSSU010000177.1:0-3637 GCA_039928635.1 Opitutaceae bacterium
CACTGCTGAGAGCGTCATTTTCGTGCGAGACCGAAACGCGGGTGTCGGCGTTCGTGCTTCAGAACATTCACGCGCACGACAGCCGCGCTCTCTCGGTAGACGATGATGTAGGGAAAACTTTTGAGGCGAATTCGCCGAAAGCGTTCGCTCCTTTGATAAAAGGAGAAACGCGTCGGGGCGGCTTTGATCGCCGCAACACAGCTTCGGACTTCCTCTTCGAATCGATCGGCCAAATGCGTCCCGCCTTCGGCCTCGTAGTAGTCCAGCGCAGCGTTGAAATCCTTTTGAACCGCCGGATGGAATTCCAGCCTCATCCCTAAGCGCGGCGAACCCCGTTCCAAAACTCGCTTTCGGAGAGTGGTTTTACCTTCCCGCTCTCAAGTTCTGCATCGCGACTGATCGCCTCCGCCAGAATCTCATCAGCAGTTACGGAAACAGGAGGCGGTGGAAGACTGCCCAAGATTTTGTCGGCAAGCTGCAACCGATCTTTATCGGGGAGGCGGAGGACCGCCGCTTCGATTTCCTGCAACGTACTCATGAGTGAGGGAGGCTAACCGGCAGTTGATTGAGGGCAAGCGCCGGCTGGTTCTCGTTCGCAACAAACTGAGCCGAGCGGCGGATGTAGTCGGCCACGGAATCGTAGACGACAAGACGGACTCCTCGCAGGGCGTTACGTTGGCGGACGGCGACCATTCTGATTTCGCCGAGCGTGGCGGCCTTGTAGTACCAGGCTCGTGACAACCCAAAGTAAGGATCGCGCTTTCCAGGCTGCGGGAGGCGAAAGAATTCGACGCGATGCTGAGCTGTTTGGTTTTGCGGTGGAGTAGGAGTGACTGAGTTCATGATGTGTTTGTTTCTGGTTTTTATTTTTCTTTCGAATCCGAGTGGTGCTTCGGTCACGAGCAGGCCGAGCGCTGTTAAATCGGAAATCGCAACTGCGTCCCGTCGCCGCGCTTCGGCGGCACGAAGCGGATGTTCGTCGCGAAAACGTCGGGCTCGTGAGCTGGGTCGTCGGCGAATTCGGGGTAAACTCGCACGCGCGCGAGCCGCCCCGCCTCAATCGCCCCGAAGAGCGGTTCAAGATTGTGCCCGCTGATCACGATCTGCCAGTCGCCAATCTCGACGCGAATCACAGTCGGATCGGCATAGTCCCATTCCGCACAGCGGAAATGAGACCAAGGTAGGTTCCGCCGTACGCTTCCGCCATCGTCGAAGGTGACGCCTGCGGGACGGTTGTCCTCACTGAAAAACATTCTGGCTTTACGTGTAGGATTCATCTCAAGCCTCCATTCGGTTGTTAACGGTTTCGCGAGGCGAACGGCGCTCGTCCGCCGCAGCCCAGATCGCCTGTCGTAAATTCTCCAGCATGCGCGGCAGGCGGCGGACCGACATCAACTCGCGCATCGAAAGTTTCCGGCGCTCGACGAACTCGGTCGCGAGTTCGCGCCCGCGATCCGGCTCCTGGAGCCGCGCGAAAATCTGCTGCTTATTCGCGACGTAGATTTGATGCGCCCCGCGATAGCGCGTATTGCCCACGTAAAATTGGCGCCGACCGAGCGATTTCGCCGCCGATTCGCCCAACACGAGCAACGATTCTTCCGCGGTGCTACCTTGCGCACGATAGGCAGTCATCGCGTGACCGTACGTCCACGCCTTGAAGTCGGCCGGTAAATGACGCCCGTCCGTCAACACCACCTCATCCGTCGCCGCATTTACCCAGGCCACCTGAGCCAGGTCGCCGTTGGCGAATCCGTGCTCCGAATAGCGCCCGCGAATCAACAAACGATCGCCTGCGGCGACCGCGAGCGTCTCCGCACGCCCGACTTCAAACGCGCCGCGTTGCTTGCGCGTGATCACCGCAACGCGCTCCCGCTCGCCGCGCACGCGCAGCCCGTTCGGCAAAACTTCGAGCACCTCAGCGGCGGTGCCGCGCCGGAAAAACCGCGTATCACGAACGAACAGCAGCCGGTCGCCCGCCTGGTATTGGTCCCAGTGTTGCTTTTGCTCCTCGGTCCACGAAAGCGGCTTCACCGCTTCTCGCACGACTTCGATGTCACCGAGCAATCCTAGCCGCCGCAGCGCACGCCGTGCGTGGCCGTTGAAGCGTTCGATTTCATCCCAGATCGGGATCACCACGAGCGTTTCGACCTGCTCGGCGAGATTGTGCGCGTAGCGCTCGGCGGCCGCTTCGAACAATGCGTCGTCTTCGCCCGCCTCGTGCATCAAGCCTTGCCGTTCCGCGTGGAGTAACGCGTCCACGACTTCGCCCGACGCGAGCAGCAGGCTCAATTTCCGATCCGACTCCTCTCGCTGGCGCAGCACCTCGGCAAGCCTGACCACCGGCGTATGCGTGTGCTCGACGATATGGCGCAGCGCGTCACCGCGCTGCACGCTGTAGTGCTGCTTGGTGTCGCCCACAAGTAGCAGGCGGGCGTGACGCTGCTCCGCAATGGACGTGAGCTGTTCGAGCTGCTGCGTGGAAAGTAGCCCCGCCTCGTCGATGAGAACCACGCGATCCGCCGCGTTTGCCTGCATTTCCTCGCTGATCAAGAAACGCTGCACCGTGTCCGCTTCGTTGAATCCGGACTCAGCCAACGCATCACGCGCGCGTGTTGTCGGGGCGAGCGGCAGAAATCGAGACCCTCCCGTGGCAACGTGCGCGCCTTCGATCGCGCTCAGGACCGTGGTTTTTCCGGTGCCGGCATCGCCCACCAGCAGGCTGAGGAAATCGCGGCTTCGCAGCAGCCGCGTCGCCGCGCGTCGTTGACCCTTGGTTAACGTTTCAGGAAGGCGGTCGGAAGCGCCGAGTCGCATGCGTGTATTGCGACCAGCCTGCACACGAGTGACGGTCGCCGTTTCTTCACGCTTGATCGACCGCAACGTCATCTCCCCGTGCGCCCGGAGGACGTCGGGGTGAGCTTCGAGCGCAACCCGCAGCGCACGCCAGTCGTTCATTTCGGGATGAAGTTCGAGAGCCGCGCTCAACACCTCACCTTCGCGCGCGACACTGCGGCGTTCGTACACATGACGAAGCGCGGCATCGAGTACGCGCATCGCGTGCGCTTGCGAAACGGTATTCTCCACGCGTGGCCTTTGCCCCATCGTTTTCCTCACGAGCATTTCAAGGCTGCCCATTTCGGCCGGGGTCAGTTCGACACGCTGGCGCGCTCTGACCTCGGGAGTCGTGATTTCACTGAGCTTCTTCGCACGCGATTCTCGGACTATTACTTCGATCTCTCGCTTCGTTGCGCGGCGTCCCTTCTTCACGGCGAATTCCTCCGCCAACGCTTTTACCTCACGGGCCCGTTTGGAGAAACGTTCCCGGAGATGCTCGACGCCACGAACCGAAAAGCCGGTGGTCGTCATTGCATACGGTTCGTAGCCGAGCTGGCGCAGCCGCCCGGCTAGCTCGCGATAAAACGCCTGCCGGAGATACGGCGACGCGCGCATCATCTCGGCGTGCTGGAGCGCCATCCATTGCGACCGTTCGCCGTCCCACGTCGCGTTCGCGAGCACCGCATGCACGTGAAGCTGCGGATCGAGATCGCGACTGGCGTCGTGCACGAACATCGCGCCCGCGAAGTTTCCGGTGAGCCGAAAGTCTTCCGTATCGCGCGCCTTTCCGCGCCGCTCTCGC
>JBDSSU010000178.1:0-4650 GCA_039928635.1 Opitutaceae bacterium
CGCGACCTTCCATGGGCAGGATCATGAAGGCGCGGTCGAAGGCGTTTCGATCAACGATCTCCGGCGAAATCTCTCCCTCATCAACAGCTTCATGGAAGAGTCGTGCCGCACAACCGCCGCGCGTTACGGGGTGGATCTCGATGCCGCGTTGATTACGAACATCGATCCGCCCAGCGATGTGGACGAGGCGCTCGCTTCGATCAACACCACGCAGAACCAAGTCGCCGCCTCCATCAGCCAGGCGAAGGCGGACGCGGACCAGAAATTGAAAATGGCCGAGCAAGCCGTGCAGATCGCCGAGAATCGCGCCGCAGCCGAAGCGGCACCGATCCTCGAACTCGGGAAAACCCTGGAAGCCATGCACGCCCAAGGCGGCAAGGGCGCGCTCGATAGTTATCTCCGCAACGCCGCGCTGCCGCTGCGCGAAAAAGCGGCGCAGACGATTCTTAAAATTTAAGCCGATCCTCATCACCTTCTTCGTGAAAACTTTTTGCCACAGAGAGCACGGAGCTCGGACACAGAGAGCACAGAGCCAATCACCTCTGCCTTACTCTGTGTCCTCTGTGTCCGAGCTCCGTGTCCTCTGTGGCGAATGCCTTGGTTTATTACAGGGACGATTGATTCCAGCTAAACTCCGCCTCCCCCCATGAGTTTCCTCACCTCCATCGCCGCCGGTTTCATGCTCACGTTCGTCGGCACCGCGATCCTGCTTTTCGTCGGCCGCGTCTTTCAACTCTGGCGCGTGCTGCCCGAACGCACCGTGATCGTGTACACGTTCTTCGGAAAAGTGGTCGGCCAGGTGGAAGAGCCCGGCCTGTTTTTCCCGATCGCGCATTTCGGAATGCGCGCGCTGCTCTTCCCGTTTTTCGGCAAGGCCTACACCGTGCGCACGCTGATTCACCAGGCTTACCTGCGGAATCAGCTCGTGAACTCGGAGGAAGGGGCGCCGATGGGCGTCGGCATCTGGTTCGAAATGTTCGTGAACAATCCCAAGGCGTATCTCTTTCAAAATTCGGATCCGCTCGGTTCGCTCAAGGCGAACGTGGCGACTGCGGTGGTCAAACAGCTTTCCAATCTGAAGCTCGATGTGCTCCTCGAAAACCGTGACGCGCTCTCGCGCAAGGTCCGCGAGGAAGTGACGCCGACATCATCGCAGTGGGGATTCAATCTCGGCTCGACCTACATTCGGAAAGTGGCGTTCCGCGATCACGGCATGATTGCCGAGATCCAGCGCAAAGTCGTTAACCGCCTCCGCCAGGTCACCGCTGCGATGCGCCAAGCCGGCGAAAACGAAGTCGCGATCATCCATTCCGAAGCGGACAAAAAAGCCTCGCAACGCCTCGGCCAGGCTCAGGCCGTGCGCCCGCAAGTGGTCGGCCAGGCCCTGGCGGAAATTCAGCGCGTGCCCGAAGTCGCAACGGCGCTCTTCGGTCTCCTCGAAATTCAAGCGACCTTAAAGAGCCCCGGCAAAATCACGCTCAACACCGGAGATACCTCGGGTGTGCTGCTGGGTTAGGGCGGTTTTTAGAACACGCGCGATGCCGATGCACCTCGACGTTCCAGCGGGTCCGGGGAGCGCGCGCGTCCCGCGTGCCGGTTCGGGCGTCTCGCCCGAACCCTCCGAACCGTTCTCGACGAGACGCCGAGAGCAGCACGCCCAGACGCGTGCGCTCCCCAGACCCTTTTGCAACCAAGCCGAAGCAAACTTCGGCGTATCATCCCCAAAGTGCATGAGAAATCACCGTCGCTTTGCGCTGGGTTTGCCAGCGTTCGCGCTGCTCGCGATCGCCGCGATTTCCGATGTCCAAGCCGTCGACGCACCCAGCACTGAAAAACCGAAGGCCGATTCGATTGCGATCGGCGAAGCCGACGCGGCGGCGAAGGATCGCTTCAGGCTCTCGGATCTCCTGCCAACCGCGTGGCAGAAGCGACCGAAGATGCGCTTCCACGTCTACACGGAGATGACGCCGCAAGGGCGCAGCCGTCCTGAACCGACGTCGACCGCCCCGCTGACTTATTTTTCCCCGGAAGGAAAATACGTGGAGACGGGCTGGCTGGTGATTGCGGGCGAGAGGCCGCCTCCGTGGCCGCAGTTGCGCGAAGCGATGCAAAAGGCACTCGCCGGGAACAGCTACCATCTCATCGCGGATGACCGGCAGCGCCCGGACCTGCTGATCGTGTTTACCTATGGCGCATTTTCGACCGACCTTGCGTCGTTGGCCCCCCCGGAAGCGGACCTGCCGGTCACCGCGGAGGAACTGTTGGTTTATGCGCTGCAGGATCGGGCGGCGTTGAAAGATGTGCTCGATCGCGCCCGCTTCATCGGGGGCGCCCGGGTCGCGGAGGAACTGCGGCTCGCGCTCGTGTTTGGAAGCGTACCCCAACTGCTCAACGGGAGTGCGGGAGACAAGGTGAGGGACATTGTGGAGCTGGCGTTTCACCCCTGTTATTTCGTCACGGCGACGGCGTACGACTTCAGCGGGGTTGAGAAGAAGCAGAAGATCCCGCTTTGGCAGACGCGCATGACCATCGACACGCAGGGTGTTGCGATGGACGAAGTGTTAAAGCCGCTGATCGCAAACACCGGTGCCTACCTCGGCCGCGAAACGCCGGAGGCAGTCATCATTGGCAAACGGATCGACCGCGAAGGTCGCGTCGAAGTCGGAACGCCGACGGTCGTGCCGGACAAGGAGCCGAAACCGGGCCCTGCTCCCGGGCAGGCCGTGCCGCGTTGAAGCGGTGCATCACCGGCGTGCGGCTGGGCTGGAACCGCTGATGGATTTCAACAAAGGATGAAATCTTAAGTCCGGCTCCGGCTGATCGCCTTCGTCCATCGAATTGAGGTTTGCTCAGATCGCGGCATCCGCGTGAGCCAGGTGGCATGGGCGTCCGACACTTATCGGGAAAAAGCCGAATTCTAGGGCGATCGGTATGCGGACCTCCGACGCGTGTAGGCGGCAAGTTGGGTTCCACTACAAACGCGTGGTTCGATAACGCTCATTTTGGCTGCGCGCTCTTCTGACTCGCCGCGAGCAACTCGGCGTAACGGGTTTCACCGAGCACGCGGCGAATTTCAGGTTCGAATTGAGCGTTGCGATCGCGCCCAGAGAGCGCCGGATTCGCGTCGTTGAACGCTTTCTGCGCTTGGTACAGCGCGCGGAATTCCGGCTCTGCAATCTGGAACGTGGAACCCAGCCGGCTGTGCAGCGCTTCGCCGGCACCCATCCGGAGATCGAATTCCAGCATCTGCTCGGGCGTGAGCAGCCGCTCAATGTCCGCCCGCTTCTCCTTCGCCAGTGTTCCCAACCTAACGCGAGCCTCGGGGGAGGTTTTCCCCTCTTCCTCCAGGTCCCGGTAGTCGGCGAATATCCGGTGCAGCTTCGTCGCCGTTTCCTCCGGTAAACCGTGGGCCCGCTGCCGGCGAGCGTCTTCCGATACACTGTAGTCCGACCCAAAAAGGGAGCGCAGCGCCTCGTCTTGCTCCTGCTCGAGCACCCGCCTTCCCGCGATCCGCTCCGGGGTGTCGGCGGAGACCGGACTCTTCCAAAACTCCACCCGATCACGACCTGGCTCCAGTCCCAGCGCGCGGCGGCGTGCCTTGAAATGTTGGCTGACCACATCTCCGACGACGTTGCGCACGAGATCTTCGGAATACCCTGCTGCGCGGAGTTGCGCGACCAGTCCTTGGAAGTCGGCGTCGCCGCCGGTCCCGGTGGGCGCGGTCTGTACCACCGCAGGGGGAGCGCGTCCGGCGAGTTGCTGCCATTCCGCCGCTTTCGACTGAAGTCCCGCTTGATCTTGCAACGCTCGCGCAAGCGCCGCTGCCCCCTCGCGGCGTGTGCGGTACTCGTGAAAAGCCGTTCCGATTGCCAGCGCGGCGATCAACACCGCGGCGCCTGTCACGATTTTCGATGTGCTCATAAAATAAATCAGACTGGAGATTGGTGTGGCGGCCGCGAGCGAGCCGATCATCGCAGCAGATGCCGCGGCTGTTGCGAGTCCGGCCGGCGCGGCGTTTACCACGTTGCTCGCGAGCACCGTGCTCAAGGCGGCCGAGGTGGAGGTGATGCCGCGCCGAGCCAACAAGGTCCGCAGCTTTTCCAGCGCTCGCTCCACGCGCATGCGTGCGGTGTTATCGGAAACGCTCAGGCGTCGGCCGATCTCCCCTAGCGGCCGGCCTTCACAGAAACGCAGCAGCAGGGCTTCACGATCATCGTCGCTCAGTTTATCCATCGCATCGTCCAACAACGGCCGGAGCCGTTCCCAAGCGGCATCGTCGGTGAGGTCACCGGAGCCGAGCACCTCAGTCACGGTCTGGATCGCCTGCTCGTGTTTCCGTCGGCGTTGTTCGTTGCGCATGTGGTCGAGCACGGCGTTTGAGTCGTGGTGTAGAGCCAGCCGGTCAAACGCGGGTGGTGGGCAAGGGCACGGGCGTGCCGTGACGCCGCGATGAACACCTGTTGCGTGACATCGGCCGCGGCGTGAGTGTCGCCCGTCATTCGCCGGGACGCGGCGGCAAACACCAAGTCGATATGCCGCCGCACAAACTCAGTGAATGCGGTTTCCGACCCCTCCTCGGTATAATGGCGCAGCAGTTGGGAGTCATCGCTCATTAGTTGTTCATCCCTATAAACGCCGGCTCGGGGAAAA
>JBDSSU010000179.1:0-16901 GCA_039928635.1 Opitutaceae bacterium
ACGAGCGCTGCGACGTCCTCGGGCTGCCCCGGGCGAAGAATCCCTTCGGCGGCGATTTGAGCGGCGCGTTGTTCTGCCGGTGAGCGTCCGCTCGCGGCGGCACGTTGTTGGATCAACTGCTCGACGCGCTCGGTTTCGATCATTCCTGGCAGGACCGCGTTGACGTTAATCCCGTCCTGCTTTCCCAGCGCGGAAAGGCCTTTCGTGAAATTGTGCATCGCACCGTTGACCGACCCTCCGATCAGAAACAACGGGTCAGGGCTTCGGGCGGCGACGCCAATGATATTTACCACATGCCCACGACTGGTTTTCAGCATTGGCCAAAACAGACGGCAGAGAGTCACGCAGCCGAAGAACTTGAGCGCAAAACCGTCGTGCCACGTTTCCAAAGGCTGTTCAAGGAACGCGCCGGCTTTGGTGGCTCCCGCGGAGTTAATGAGAATGTCGCACCGGCCATGGCGGCTGGAAACGTGTTCGAAAACAGCTTTGCAGTCAGTTTCGCGACGCAGGTCGGCGTCGCAAATATCGGGGCGCAGTGCTCCCGTCGCGGTGATGGCATCTGCGGCGGCTTCAAGATTAACCTGCGACGAAGCGACCAGGACAGTTTGGGCTCCTTCGGCCGCAAACGCGGCGGCAATGCCGCGGCCGATGCCGCGGCTCCCGCCAGTGATGACGACAACCTTCTTTAAAAATTCTCCTCTGGGATCCGGCATGTTTGGCACGCGCGACCCTACCGACTTGCAGGGACGTTCACGTTCTTGGTGGGTTCTTACTTCAGCTCAGTCATGAAACCGGGCAAAGACCACTGGTTGTTCAAGCTCGCCGGATTCCCGTAGGCAGCGGGATAAAGTGTGAGAGCAACCAGAGGGAGTAGGGGGCGCATGTTTATTTCGCTACAGGCGACGCCGTAAGGAATCCAGCTTGGATTCGGTGATGAAGTGAAGGAGGCCGTCGAGCCGGGGTCGGACCTCCGAAGACGTATTTCCGCGCCGGCATGACTCATGCCGTCGACCGATCGGCCGAGATCGGTGCGTCAGGCCGGAAGGTCGATCACGAACCCGGCGTCCATGCGAGCGGACGAATCGGAGTTCGATCGCGGTAGATGCTCGGGAACGTGTCGACGTGCGATGCCTGGGAACCAGCGACCACGGTGCGGTACAAGGAGAGGATGAATCCTCTTCTTCTGATCCTATTGCTGGTTCTGCTGTTGGGTGGTGGCGGTTTTTATCTGGGCGGTCCCGTATACGGTGGCAGCGCCCTCGGACTCGTGCTGCTGATCTGCCTCGTCATTTATTTGATGGGCGGATTCCGCGGTCGCCGTTTGTAAAGTTCGTTACCCCGGTTGGTGGATCCGGTGCAGACCACTGTATCGATCCGAGCGCGGGGGTCGCGGGAGTCGCGGTGAGATGGCCGGTGGATTGATCCAAAGTCCGCGGATTACCCGAATCGAGATTCAGCGGGATCCGGGCCTTCCGGTGAGTCTCGCTGCGAGTGGGGTGATGAGAATGGGGTGACGTGGGGTATGAGCGAGAGACCACTCCTTTTCGGTCCCGGTTATCGCATGGGATAGGAAAACTCGATCTTGCTCTCAAGATTCGTGCTTCCGCGCAGCCAGCTGAAGCCCGCCGCCGCCGAGCGGTTCGGTCGCCGGCAGCTTTGCGAGTTGAGTTAAGCGGAGTGTGGCACGGGCGGCAGGGCGTCCTCTTGCCGTCGGGGTGCCGCGACCAAGCCGCCCGTCACTGCGCTTTCGCGAGCTCGACCGCGTAGATGTGCATTGCGCCGTGCAGGTTCGAGCGGAACACCAGCCACTTGTTATCGGGAGTGAAATGAATGTTGGGTTCGAGCTGGTAGTTATGGGCCGACAAATTCACGAGGCGCTCGGCTTTGAACACGCCGGCATTGATCAAATTTCCCGAGTTCGGATTTTTGATTCCTGCGACGTCCGGCACGCGTTCCGGCCGGAAGAGATAGAGCCATTTTCCATCCGGCGCGTGGGCGACCATTTCATTGTCCCCGCCATCGCCCGCGAACAGCGACCCATCGCGTGAGGTGTTGAAGTGCACCGACCAGTGATTGCGTTCGAGGTGATATTGGACGCGCTTGCCCGTCGCGAGTTCGTGGCCTGCCACCCAGAAATCTTCTCCTCGGGGCGTTTGGAGATCGTACCAAACCGTCTTCCCGTCGCCGGAGAACCACTCATGCCCCGCGATCTCCATGTTCATCGTTCGCGCGTGTAACTTGGTGAGCGCCGTTCCGTCGGTGCGCACGGTCCAGAGCCGGTCGACCATGTGCCACGGTCCCTCGTGGCAGAACATCACGAGCTGCGGGTCGGTGGGGGAGAATTGCACGTGTCCCAGCCATTCGGTGGAGCGGTGAAACTTGGAAATTTTTCCGTCGCGCAGATCGACGGTGAAGAGCGCCATCGGGATCTTCTTCTGAACGCGCTCGTAGAGGAGCACCTCACGTTGCTCGGCAAACGGCAGCTCCTGTCCCTGCGGACCGCGGATGATCTGTCCCGGCGCCGGCCAGCCGACCGTACCTGTGGGCTTTGGACCCTCGTAGATGATTCCCACTGCCAGGGTTTCGTCGGCGTTGAACGCGGAAATGGACGTATCGGGTGGGAGTTTCGCGAGTTGACGGGTGACCAGGGTGTCAAGGTGGGTGACCCAGACCGCCCCGTCTTTCTCGTAATAGACCTGGCGGGTCTTGTGGCCCACCTCGAGGCCGCCGCTGCCTCGCACGCTGTATTTAAACCCCGGCACGATCAGTTTTATCTCACGAGTCTTGAGATCGATCGTGGAGAGACCGCCGGGCGCGGCGAAGATCATCTTGTCTCCTTCGGCGGTGTACGGGTTCTGATGGAAATAGAGGCTCGCGCTTTCCGCTTCACGCGAGAGCCGCACCACGCGATGTCCCGTGTCACGATCGATCCATTCCCCGGGCGGTTCGGCCGCCCCTGCGAACAGCGAGGCCAGACAGCTGATGAGCGCGAAAGAGAGAGGGCGAAGAATCATGTGAAGAGGGGAAGAGATTCAGGATCGAAAGGGGTTACGCGGAGGTCCGCCGGCACCGCGACCTGCGTGACGTCATTTTTTCGCCGCGGGAAGCGCGAGCTCGACCGCGTAGGTGTGAGTGAGAGCTTTCCCGCCGGCATCACGCGGACTGTGGAAATTGCCACTGAAAACCAGCCACTTCCCATCGGGCGTGAATGTCCCGTTCGGCTCGACGCCGGTGGTTTTGCTGTAGTCGTGTTTCGACATGTCGACGAGCCGCTCGGACTTGAGATAGCCGACATCAATGAGGTCCTTCTTGTCGCGGAAAGAACTACCCGCCGTCATCACGGGGCGGAAGAGGTACATCCACTGGCCCTGCCCCTGGATGTTTTGGCGATCCATCGTGCGTGCGGCGACGCTCGTGGGGCCGCCGCCGTCGCCCGAGAAAAGTTTGCCATCGAGCGAGACATTGAAGTGCACCGACCACTCGTCTCGCTGGAGGTTGTACCAAGTGCGGTGGCCGGTCGTGAGATCGACGCCCGCCAGCCAGAACACGCCGCTCATCGGAGTCTGCAAATCGTACCAAACCATTTTTCCGTCTTGGGAGAAGAACTCGTGGCCCTCGATTTCCATGTTCATCGTGCGCTCGTGCAACAGGCGCGGGGGCCCGCCGTCGGCGCGGATCGTCCAAGTGCGGTCGTTGTAGTGCCAAGGGCCTTCGTGGCAGAAAAGGATCTGCTGCGGGTCGGTCGGCGAGGCCTGCAGATGGTTGGTCCAGTCGTTCTCGCGGTGGAGCACTTTGAACTCACCCGTCTTCACGTTCAGCGTGTAGATCATCTTCGGAGTGCCGGCGGCCCATTGCGGCTCGAGCGAACCGGGTCGCGGCGCTTCGAGTTTTCCGCTCGGCGGCAGGCGCGGGGTGGTCTTGCCATCGGGATCGGGCGCGATGCCGACGAGGAGCGACTCGTCGGCGTTGAGGGCGTAAGCACCGTTGCGCGCCTGCGGCGGCAGCTTAACCACTTCGCGGGTCGCCTTGGTGTCGAGGTGGACCGCCATCATCGCGCCGCGCTGGCGATCGACATAATAGGCTTCGCGCGTGCGCCAGGCGGTGGCAATCGGCGCGGCGTTGGGGAGAATCATCTCGAATTTCGGCGGCGTTTTTCCGAGGCCGGAAATATCGACCGCCGCAATCCCACCTGCACCGCGGATCACGAGCTTGTCTCCCTCGGGCGTGTAAGCGTGCTGGTGAAAATAGAGGCTGGAGCCACCGGTGTCGGGCGAGAGGCGGATGACACGATGTCCGGTCGCCGGATCAATCCAATCGGAAGGCGGCGGGGTCGAAACGGACCTGCCGGGAGGGACGTCCACGGCCAAGCCGTGAGAAACGGCCAGGGAAAGAAAGGCAAGCAAGGCGGGAATTCTTCTCATGCGAAACGGGGTTGGGTGCTCCGGCTTTGACGCGTTAACCGGATATTTGGTTCGCGCGCACAGCGCGGACAGTCCGTCGAAAATCCGCGGCGAAACCGGCCACCCTCCGCGGCGAAAACCGATCAGTCGGCGAGCGAATGGAAGCCGATCCGTCGCTTGAAGTTGATGAGCGCGAGCGCCCGCGAAGTCGGCATCGTGCATCCTCGAACAGGAAACCGATCGGGTGATCTGATCGGGTTTCGGTCAGGTCAGTTTCAATCGCCAACGGACAGAGAGGGACGCCGCTAGATTTAGATTTAGCCAAGGTATCGGCAACGCGTTGCACAGCTCACCCAAAAGAGATCGCACCGTGTTTTTAGGTACGAGGGGGCGGGGGCGCGAGGTGGTCGGCGTCGACGGCGGCTTGGATCATGGCGGAGGCGAATTCCCACAAACGCGTCGAGCCGTTGGCGACATGGGCGTTGCGGGCAAGCACGCGATCCTGGGTGACGCCATGACGTTTCCACGCGGCGCCTTCCGTGCGGGAGTTGAGCAGCATCGGTTGAAAGCGATCGATGGCGGAGGCGAACTTCGCCTCCGGCGTGAGCTTGGCTTCGAACTCGTACCAGAGCGCGCGAAACTCCGCGGCTTGGTCGGACGGAAGCAGGCCGAAAATCCGTTCTGCCGCCACCACTTCGCGGGCGTGCTGCCCCTCGACCGCAGCGGTGTCGTAGGCAAACGTGTCACCCGCGTCGATCTCCACGAGATCGTGGACGATTGCCATTTTCAGGACGCGGAGCACATCGAGCGTGGGTGAGTTGGCATGCTCGGCCAGCACGATGACGCAGAGGCAGAGGTGCCACGAATGCTCGGCATCGTTTTCCGCGCGGCGGCTTTTCGTGTTCACGGTCTGCCGGAAAATTTCCTTCAGCTGGTCGACTTCGACGATGAACTCGATCTGACGCGCGAGACGGACAGTGGCTTCGTTCATTCGGAAGAACGTCCGAAAATCTGCGGGGGAAGCACGCTTTCTTTTTGGTACTCGAACGGGGCGGGCGACCGCGCGTGGTTTGCGGGTTTACCGTGGGCGGTCCCTCACCCCGGCTCCAGGAAGGCACCTCAAGCTACTTCGCCATCACGGGTTCATCCACCGGAGCGAGCGATTCGGCGTCCGCGGGAACGGGCTTTGGCGTGAGGTACTTCGTGAACCGCTCCATGTAGAGGTAAAACACCGGAGTGATGTAAAGGGTGAGCAGCTGCGAAACCATCAGTCCGCCCACGACGGCGAGACCGAGCGTGCGGCGCGATTCCGCCCCGGCACCCAAGCCGAGGGCGATCGGAAGGGTGCCGGCGAGGGCGGCGAGGGTGGTCATCATGATCGGACGGAAACGAACGATGCAGGCTTGGAAAATCGCGTCGGCCACAGGACGGCCGCGCTCGCGTTGTTCGGCGAGTGCGAAGTCGATCATCATGATCGCGTTTTTCTTCACGATGCCGATGAGCATGATGAGTCCGACGTAACCATAAATGTTCAGCTCCTGGCCGAAAATCCACAGCGTGAAGAGCGCGCCGAAGGTCGCTGCCGGCAGGCCGGAGAGAATGGTGATCGGGTGGATGAAATCTTCGTAGAGCACACCGAGAACGAGATAGATCACGAGGACCGCGATCACGAGCAGGGCGCCGAGGCCTTGAAGCGAACTCGTGAACGCCGCGGCGGTGCCTTGGAAGGTGGATTGAACCGTCGCCGGCAACTCGGTGCGGGCGAGGCGTTGGATGGCAGTCGTGGCCTCGCTCAGCGAAACGCCCGGTGCCAGATTAAACGTGAGCGTGACCGAGGGAAGCTGGCCGAGATGCGTGACCGTCAGCGGGCCGACATCGCGGCGAAGTTTCGCGACGGCTTCGAGCGGCACGAGTTTGCCGCCGTTACCGCGGAGATAGAGGAGGGAAAGGGCCGAGGGATCGCGCTGGTACTGCGGGTCGATTTCCAAGACCACAGAATATTGGTTCGTCGGCGTATAGATGGTGGAGACCTGCCGTGAACCGAAGGCGGTGTAGAGGGTGTCCTCGATCTGCTGCACGGTCACTCCGAGCGCGGCGGCTTTGTCGCGATCGATGTCGACGCGCAGCTGAGGGCTGGTGACCAGCAGATCCGAGGTGACGTCGATCAGCAGCGGTTCGCCCGGCGCCCGTTCGAGGTCGCGCATCTTTTCCTCCATGGTCGGCGTGACCCGGAAAAGCTCGTTCAGGTCCGTACCGTACAAGGTGAACTGGTAGTTCGACGACGACTGGCGCCCGCCGATGCGAATGCTGGGCGGCACGCTCGCCAGGGCGCGCACTCCGGGAATCCCCGCGAGGTCGCGGCGGAGCTGCTGGGCGATCTCGGCCGCCGGGCGACGCTTGTCGCGGGGGATGAGGGCGAGGTTGAACCGGGCGCTGTTTCCGCCCCCGCCGAAGCCGCCGCCGAGCGAGGCGTTGAACGCGGCGACGTTCGGATTCTTTGCCACGATGGCCGCGCCGGTTTTCACATAGCGCTGCATGGCCTCGAAAGAGGAATCCTGGGCGGCTTCCAAGGTGACGTTGATGCGGCCGGTGTCCTCCGTCGGGATGAATCCCTTCGGCACCCACACCAGCAACACCACGGTAAAAACGAGCGTGAGGGCGGCGACCACCATCACGCCGAAGCGGTGCTTGAGTGAGATGCGCAGCGTGCGCTCGTAGGCGTTGAGCATGCCCAGAAACATGCGCTCAGTCGCGTTGTACAACCGACCATGCTTTTGGTCGTGCTTCACCGGCTTCAGAAAACGGCTGCAAAGCATCGGAGTCAGCGTGAGGGAAACGAAACCCGAAACGAGGATCGCCGCACTGATCGTCACCGCAAATTCGTGCAGCAAACGGCCGAGCACGCCACCCATGAAGAGCACGGGGATGAACACCGCCACGAGCGAGATCGTCATCGAGACAATCGTGAACCCAATCTCACGCGAGCCGCGGAGCGCGGCGGTCATCACGGGCTCGCCCTTCTCGATGTGGCGGATGATGTTTTCGAGCATCACGATGGCATCGTCGACGACGAAGCCGACCGAGAGCGTGAGTGCGAGCAGGGAGAGATTGTCGACGCTGAAGCCGAAGAAATACATCACGCCGAACGTCCCGACGACCGCGATGGGCATCGCCACGCTCGGGATGATCGTGGCCGGGACCGAGCGCAGGAAGAGGAAGATCACGAGCACCACGAGAAGGATCGCGATGAGGAGCGTGTGCTTCACGTCGTTGACCGACTCTTGGATCGTGACGGAGCGGTCGACGAGGATATCGAGGTTCACCGCGGCCGGAAGCTGGGCCCGAAAGGCGGGAAGAATGGCCTTCACGCCATTGACGACCTCGATGGTGTTCGTGCCGGGCTGGCGCTGGACGAAAAGGATGATCGAGCGCTCCTGGTTAAACCAGCCGGCGGCCTTGTCGTTCTGCACACTGTCGACGACTTTCGAGACGTCGCCCAAGCGAACGGGGGCGCCGTTGCGATAGCTGACGATTACACGGCGATAGGCGTCCGCGCTCTGCAGCTGACCGTTGGCTTGAAGCGTGAGCGAGCTATTGCTTCCACTGAGTGTGCCGGTGGGGAGATTTACGTTCGACGAGCCCAGCGCGGATTTCACTTCCTCCATGCCGATGCCGCGGGAAGCCAGCGATTGCGGGCTCAGCTGGACGCGGACGGCGTATTTCTGCGAACCCATGACCTGCACTTGGGCGACGCCGTTGACGGTGGAAATGCGCTGCGCGAGCAGGGTCTCGGCGAATTCGTTGACTTCGGAAAGCGGCAGGGTGGGCGAGCTGACGGCGAGCAGGAGGATGGGATCGTCCGCCGGATTCGACTTTCGGAAGGAAGGCGGATTCGGCATGTCCTGCGGGAGCCGCCGCTGGACCGCCGAGATCGCCGATTGCACGTCCTGCGCGACGCCGTCGATCGTGCGATCCAGGCTGAACTGCATCGTGATCTGCGTGCTGCCGAGCTGACTCGTCGACGTCATCGAATCGATGCCGGCGATGGTGGAGAATTGTTGTTCGAGTGGCGTCGCAACGGAGGAGGCCATGGTCTCGGGACTCGCGCCGGGAAGGCTCGCACTCACCGAGATGGTGGGAAAATCGACGTTCGGCAGGTCGCTCACCGGCAGCGACTCATAGGCCATGATGCCAAACACGGTGATGGCGGCCGTCACCAGCGTCGTCATGACGGGCCGGCGAATGAAGAGTTCGGGAATGTTCACGTTGTCTTACCTTTCTCTTTTTCTTTCCCGTCTTTTCCCTTCTTGCGCCCTGCACCGTCCCTGCCCGGAGCACCGCCGGGAGCGGGCGCGCCATCAGAGGATTTGATCTCCACCGGTCTGCCGGCGATGACACGAAGCTGACCATCGGTCACGACGGTTTCTCCGGCGACCAGACCGCTGGCGATGACCGCATCGTCGTGGGCGATCCGATCGACGACGACCTTGCGGAATTCGGCGATGTTATCGGCGGTGATGATGAAGACGTGCTGGCCGGTTTGATCGTTTTCGACCGCCGAGGCCGGAACGACGAGCACTTCGGGCGAGGCGAGCAAAATGCTGATGTTGGCAAACTGTCCGGGCCACAAGCGATGGGCCTCGTTCGGGAAACTCGCCTTCAGCTTGATGGTGCCGCTGCTCGAATCGACGGCGTTGTCGACGAAGATGAGCGTTCCCTTCTCGACGACGTCGTTTGCGTCGGTGCCGGGCGGAGTGGCGTTGACGGCGATTTGTCCGGCCGCGCGATATTGGGCAAGCGGGGTCAGATATTGCTGGGGAACGCCAAAGGTCACGGAGATCGGGCTGAGTTGATGCACGGTGACAAGGGGCGCGGTGTCGCTCGCGCGGATCAAGTCACCCTCATGCGGACCGACCGAGCCCGTCCGACCCTGCAGCGGCGCCCTGATCGAGCAGTACTCGAGCTGGAGCCGGGCGTTGGCGACGGCGGACTCGCTCGCGCTGAGTTGGGCGGTGAGGACGCGCTCGCTGTCCTGGATCGTTTGAAACTGCTCCTTCGAGACCAGCGCGTCCGCCGTCAGCGAGCGATATCGGGCCACTTGGGAGCGCGCGGTTTCCAACTGAACCTGAACCTTCTGGAAATCCGCCTCGGCGGATTTGAGGGTGTTTTGAAACGGCCGCGGATCGATCTGGAAGAGGAGATCGCCCGCTTTCACATCCCGGCCCTCCTCAAAGTGAATTTTCAGCAACGTTCCGGTGACTTGCGAGCGAACGGAGGCCGTGCGACTCGGCTCCACGGCACCGATCGCTTCGAGCGTGATGGGGACGACCTTCACGTGGGCTTTTCCCGCGACCACCGGTGCCGGTCCGCCCGGTCCCCCGCGTCGGCCACCTCCGCCGCCTCCGGCACCCGCTGGCGGTTGTGCGGCTTTTTCGGAGCAACCCGCCACCAGAAGCATGAATCCGGTTGCCAGGACCGCGAAGCGGCACGTTGAGGGTAGGGAAGAGGGCGAAGCCAAAATCATGGGCAAGGGAAGGAAAGGGCGAAACCGGATCTCACCTCATCAGGTAAACGGACGGCGACAACCGGGATGGTGAGAAAAGGGGCATTGGTTGGAGATGACGAGTCAGCGGGAGAAAAGATTTGGATGGAGCGGCTGGTGAAGCAAGATGCGTTCCCCCCATGAAACGCCCCCTCGCTTCTTTGCGGACTTCGGTTGGCGAATCATGGGTACGGCGCGAGCAGGGAAACAGCAGTGATTTACCGGCAAATCAATTCCGCGTGGGCGTTGCGCCATTCTTCGCGCAGCGCGTGGCGCGATGTTTCATCGGCCGCATCCCTCGCCGGGTGCGGTCCGGATTGTTTTTCGCTCTCTGGGTAAGTTCGTTGCTCATTTCTTTCGTGCCGGCGGGTGCGGCGGACGTTGAGCGCATCCCCGCGGTTGACGACAAATGGCGGCATTACCAGTCCGGGAACTTCGAGTTGTACTCGCGCAACGCTGAAGGGGAATCGCGTGATCTGCTGCAAAATCTCGAACTGCTGCGCGCCGTTTGCCTGGAACGGTTCAAGTTCGTGGAGCGCGCCCGGCTCGACGTGACGGTTTATTATTTTCGGACCGCGGAGGATTTCCGCGCCTACAGCGCGGCTGCCTATGCGAAGAACGAGTTCTTCAAAGGTTATTACTCCGCACGCGCCGACCGGGCGGTGATTGCGCTCGCACCCACGAATAACGCCGATGCCGATCAACGCCTGATCTTCCATGAGTACGTGCACCACCTGTTTCGCACCGCCGAAGAAGATCCGCCCGCGTGGTTCAACGAAGGCACGGCCGAGTTTCTGGCCGGAATGCGCCTGGAGGGTTCAACGATTGAAATCGGGCGGCCCCATGCCAACCGGCTTCGCGCGCTCCAAGGCGAGAAGCTCCTGCCGCTGGAAACGCTTTTTGCGGTGACGCAGCAATCGCCGATTTACCGTTCGAGCGATCACACGGGCGTGTTTTACGCGCAGTCGTGGGCGCTGCTGCACTATTGGTATTGTGGGGATTCGAATCTGCCGCCCGAAGCGGTCGAGCGGTTCATCCGCGTCGCTTCCCATCGCAAGAAGGCCGACGCGGCCGATCTGCCGGCGCTCTTTCGGGAGTGCTTCGGTTTCGACTACGCGGAGATGCAGCGGCGCCTCAGACGCTATGTTGAAAGCGGCTCCTATCGTTACTCCCGTCAACCGGCTCCGAAAATTGTCGCGGCGTCCACTTATCCGATGCGAACGGTGTCGCGCGATGAGATCCGCACGCGACTCGCCGAACTCGCCCTGAGCGTTAATCGCGCGCCCATGGCCAAATTTATCCTGCTCGAAGCGATTGAGAAAAACCCGGGTGATCCCCGCCCGTACGAAGCCTTGGGCATGGAGGCGCTGATCGACCGCGACGAAAGTGGCGCCCGCGACCGCTGGGAGCAGGCCGTCACCGCGGGCACGCGCAACGATGCCATCTTTCGCGAACTCGGCCTGCTGGAATCCCGTTCGTGGTTTCAGCAATTCAATTATTACTTCCGCCTCGCGCCTGAGGTGGCCGACCGACTGCGCCAACGCCTGACCCGATCCATCGAATCCTCACCGCAGCAGAGTGCCGCGTACGAGATGCTCGCCTGGGTGGAGGCCTACGCGGAAACGCCTTCAAACGTGAATGTGAACCTCGTGCAGCAGCATTTTTCCCAGCTGCGGCAACAGCCGCGCACCCTGCTTGCGCTGGCGTTTGTGCGCGTGCGCGTTGAAAAGCCCGACGAAGCTCGGGGCCTGCTCGACCAGCTCGCTAAGATGGAACTCGATCCGTGGACCGCTCAGGCCGCCGAGGTCGTGCGAGCGAGGCTGGAAGGCCGTCCCGCTCGCCGCCCCGCCGGGGTACCTGCAACCAACCGCGGTCCGCTCGGCCCGGTGCCGCGGTTACCGCCGGTGAAGGCACCGGCCGTCGACTTTCCGACGGGCCGCTGATTCGGGCCATCGCGCGCGCGTCCGATGGGCGTGCCGGCCATCCCTCGTATCCGAGGGGTTGGTCCGCCATCAGCGACTTCTGATTCGCAACGGCGCCACGCTCACTTCGCGGTGGAACCACACCCCAGGTCTTGGATCAATCAACGGAGCGGCCGCACGCCGGCGGTGCTTCCGCAGCTCCGTCATCGCCAAACCTTTTCCTTGCTTGCCGCGGGCGGGAAGATTTCCCTCGTGACCATTTTTCTCCTATGAAAGTCCTCGTTGCCGACAAGATCTCACCCAAAGGAGTTGCCTATCTGCGCCAGCAGCCGGGCTTCGAAGTCATCGAGGCCTACGGCTCCACCCCGGAGAAAATTCTCGAGCTTGTAAAAGACGTTCACGCGATCGCAGTCCGGTCGGAAACGAAGATCACCGCCGCCGTTTTCGCCGCCGCGCCCTTGCTCAAAGTCGTCGGTCGCGCGGGAGTGGGCGTCGATAATGTCGATGTCGAGGCCGCCACCGAACGCGGCGTGATCGTGATGAACACGCCATCGGGCAACACCATCGCCACGGCCGAGCTGACGTTCACTCATATTCTTTGCGGCGCGCGCCCCGTTCCTCAAGCCGCCGCGTCCATGAAGGCAGGTCAGTGGGACCGGAAAACGTTGTCGGGCATTGAGCTCTTCAAGAAGACGCTCGGCATTGTCGGTCTCGGCCGTATCGGCGGCGAAGTCGCGAAGCGCGCCCAAGCCTTCGGCATGCGCGTGCTCGCTTATGATCCCTATCTAGCGCCCAGCCGCGCGAAGGCGATGCAGGTGGAGGGTGTCACCCTCGACGAACTCCTCGTGCAGTCGGACTACATCACGGTCCACATGCCGATGACCGATGACACGCACTACATGATCGACGAGGCCGCGTTCGAGAAATGCAAAAAGGGCCTGCGAATCTTCAACTGCGCTCGTGGGGGGATCATCAAGGCAACCGCCCTGATCGCCGCGTTGAAGAGCGGCAAAGTCGCCGCGGCCGGCCTCGACGTTTTTGAAGACGAGCCGCTCGCGAAAGATAGCGAACTCCGCTCGCTGCCCAACGTGGTGCTCACGCCACACCTCGGAGCCTCCACCGCTGAAGCCCAGGAATCGGTCGGCATCGAAGTCGCCGAGCAGATTGCCGACGTGCTCGCCGGTGGCGTGATTCGCAATGCGGTGAACATGCCTTCCATCGATGCCGCCGCGCTCAAGGTGCTCGGACCGTATCTCGATCTCGGCGCGAAGCTGGGCACGCTGGTGCAGCAGATCGCTCCCGCGCAGATCGCCACGCTCCGGATCACCTACTGGGGTAAGATCGTGGAACTCGATTCCAACTCGGTGACTCGCTCGATCGAGCGCGGTTACCTTCGCCGCATCAGCGGTGAGAACGTCAATTTCGTGAACGCGCCGTTCATGCTGCAGCGTCTCGGGATCCAAGCCGACGTGGTTAAATCGAACAGCGATTCCGGTTACTCGGAATTGATCCAGGTCGAAGCCATTGCGCCCGATGGTGCAATTTATTCGGCCGCGGGCACGCTCATCGGCAAAGGCAACCAGCCGCGCATCGTCAGCATCAACGGCCGCGAGGTTGAAGTGGCGGCCGAGGGGAAACTGCTCGTCCTCGAAAATCTCGACCAGCCCGGCATGGTGGGCGAAGTCGGCACGATTCTCGGCAACGACAAGGTCAACATCGCCGACATGTCATTGAGCCGCCTGACGCCCGGCGGGACGGCCTACATGGTGGTGCGCGTCGACACGGAGCCGAGCGAAGCCGCGCGGAAGGTCATCAAGGGCCACGCCGCGATCAAGCAGGCGAAGTTCGTGCAGCTGTAGGCGTAACCGCCGAAGTTCGATTCGACCGGAGTGTTCATCGTGCCTGCCAACTTTGTCATTCTGAGACTGAAAGGAAAACCAGGTGTTTCCGTGGAATGCGCGATGAACTTGGATAGAGCCGTCGGCCGCTTGAGTGGCACGGGCATCTTGCCCGTGTTCCGAGCCCACGGGCAAGATGCCCGTGCTACGCCGATCCCGTTCATCAGCAGCGAAGCGAAGCATCCCGCAGAACTTGCGTCGTCTGAAAGCGCGGCGGAAATCCAGTTGGATTCTTCGCTGCGCTCAGCATGACCGGAGCTGCCGGTAAACCACCATGCTGACACCGCTGCTCATCGCGCTTGCCGTCGGATACCTGCTGGGCTCGCTGCCCTTCGGCTACCTCGTCGCGCGGGCAAAGGGCGTGAACATCTTCGAAGTCGGCAGCAAAAATCCCGGGGCCACCAATGTCCGGCGCGTGCTCGGCAGCGGCCCGGGTAATCTCGTTCTCGCGCTGGACGCGTTGAAGGGGACGGTGGCAGTGGGTTTACCAGGCGTGCTCGGTGGGTTTGGGGTGCAGCTTTTTGCGCGCCCCGAGCATGAGATGGTCGCACTCGAGATCGCCGCGCTCGCCGCGTCCCTCCTCGGGCACAGCTTCTCGATTTTCACCCGCTTCAAGGGAGGCAAGGGCGTCGCCACTGGCGCGGGCGGGTTTGCGGTGCTGTTTCCCTTGGGCGCGGCGATCGCGATCGGCGTGTTCGCGGTCGTGCTCGCGCTGAGCCGCTACGTGTCGCTCGCTTCGATGCTCGCGGCGTCCTCGCTGCCGTTCGCGGCTTTCGCCTTCAAGCAGCCTTCACCCGTCATTTCCCTTTCGGCGGTCGTCGCCGCCTTCGTGATCTACCGTCACCGCGCCAATCTTGCCCGCATCCGCGCCGGCACCGAGATAAAGGTTGGCCAGGCCAAAACCTCCGCAAAATCATGAACGCTCCCACCACGATCAACATCGGCATCTGCGGTTTCGGCACCGTCGGCCAGGGCGTGTGGAAACATCTTTCCGCGAACCGGGCGGATCTGGAGTCCCGCATTGGCGTGCAGCTCAATCTCGCCCGGGCCGCCGTGCGCGATTTGAAGAAAGCCCGTGGCGTTAAAATCCCCGCCGCGAAGCTCACCGACGATCCTCTCTCCATCGCGAACGATCCGGCGATTCACGTGGTGTGCGAATTGATGGGCGGCACGACGCTCGCACGCCAAGTGACCCTCGCCGCGCTGCGGCTGGGGAAAGTGGTGGTGTCCGCGAACAAAGCGCTGATTTGTAAGCACGGCGCGGAAATCATGGCGACCGCGCAGAAACACGGCGGCCATTTCTTTTTCGAGGCTTCGGTCGCCGGCGGCATTCCGATCATCAAAGTGCTGCGCGAAGGGCTCGTCGCGAATCGTTTTCCGCGGATCTACGGCATCCTGAACGGCACGTGTAATTACATCCTCACGCAGATGGAGGAACTGGACGCGCCTTATGCCGGTGTCCTGGCGGAAGCGAAGCGCCTGGGTTACGCGGAGGCGGACGAAGCACTCGACGTCGATGGCTGGGACACGGCGCATAAAGCCTGTGTGCTCGCGTGGCTGGCGCATGGGATTTGGGTGAAGACCGACGACATGGTCGTGGAAGGGATCTCGCGCATCACGCCGGCGGATTTCAAAAATGCCGCGACGCTGGGCTTCGGCATCAAGCTGCTCGCGGTGATCACGCGCGATTTCAAGAAGAACGAAATTTCCGTGCGCGTGCACCCGACGCTGCTGCCCGAAGGCAACGTCATCGCGAATGTCAGCGGCGTGTTCAACGCGATCTCGGTGACCGGTGACGTGGTTGGCACCACGCTTTATAGCGGGCGAGGCGCCGGGCAGGACGCGACGGCGAGCGCGGTGATCAGCGACATCGCCGACGCCGCTGCATTGCTGAAGCACGGCAAGGGCGCGCACCTCATCGGCGAAGAGACTCCGCTCGCGGCCAGTGGTGCGAAGCTCGCGCCGCCGCAGAGCATTCGTTCGCGTTATTACGTTCGTCTGACGGTGAAGGATCAGCCCGGCGTGCTCGCCCGCGTGGCGTCGGTGATGGCGAAGCATCGCGTCAGCATCGCGAGCGTGATCCAAGGCCCGGCGGAAACGCCCGGAGCCGCCTCGCTCGTGCTCACCACGCACGAAAGCGACGAGCGCGCGATTGGCGCCACGCTGAAGCAGCTCGGCAAGCTTCCCAGCATGCTCGACGCGCCGCTACTGCTGCGCATCGGCGATTTCGACGAGTAGGAATGGGGTGCTGCGGCATGCCTTCCGCTTTCTGTCGCAGTGCCGGTGTCTAGCCCGCTCTAGTAACCTCGGTCACACTCCAAAGCCAGAGCCCGCCCGTTCCCAAGCACACAGTCTACCCTCGCTTGAAGCCATCGTCGAGGAACTGAAGACCTTGCCACCGCCAAAGCTGGCGGACGCGGCGGCAGTGATTCACGGCTTGCGCGAGACGAGCCGCGCCGAGCGGTTGGCGGCGCTGGAGCGCAGCGCTCGGGCTACGTTGCGCCGTGCAAAAAACTGAGATGCGCCCTCATCAACTGGGGGAGTAAAACGGACGTTGCCGCCCGCGCGTTTTACGCCACTTTGCGCCCATGCCATCCACGACCTACCGCTACATCACCCGAGTGCCCGGTGTGCGCTCCGGCCGGGCTATCGTCGAGGCTACTCGCATTGGCGTCCACGACGTGGTGAGCCTGCTGCAAAACGGCGAAACGATCGACTCGCTGACCACCCGGTGCTTTCCCGGGCTGACGCGCGCGCAAGTTTACGAATGTCTCGCCTATTATGAGGACCACCGCATCGAGATCGACGCCTTGGTCGCGGAGCAAATGGCCGAAGGTCCGGTGTGAGGTTCTTTCTCGACCACGACGTCCCCGGAGACATCGCGCTCCTCTGCGCTACTGGTCGCACGAAGCGACCTCGCTGCGGGAGGTGTTGCCGGTCGAGAGCTCCGATGAGGTGGGGTTCGCTTACGCCTGCGCGCACAATCTGATTACGATCACTTGTAATCGGGCCGACTATCTTGCGCTCGCGGCCAAGTATCCGGGCCACCCTGGTCTGATCATTCTGGTGCGCCGTCGTACCCGGCAGACCGAAACCAGCCGCCTCTTGATGTTGCTAAAAAGCGCAGGCGAACAGGGTT
>JBDSSU010000180.1:0-2715 GCA_039928635.1 Opitutaceae bacterium
GCGAACAGATCCGTGATCGCAAGGCCGATGTTGGCCGAGTTCACGATGCGGATGCTGCTCGGCAGGTTGACCTGCGCCCCACCCAGCAGCGGGAACGCCGAACCGACGCCGAAATAGTACGGACCGAAGTTCGTCGCGTAGCCGTCGAGCGCATCAGCCATGTAGCCGAAGTCCACGCCTGTCGCCACGTTGATCAGGGTGCCCTGGCCATAGAGGCCGCCGGTCGGGGTCAGCAGGTTGCCGGCAATGGCAAGCGGGGCCGGGACCGTGACGCCATCGGCGGAGCGCATGGCCGCGCAGTTCGGCGGCGCGGTGGTCAGCGCGAGCGGGTGCGTGACGTTGGCGGCAGCCGTGCCGGAGAGCGAACCCATTTCGAACACTTCGACGTAGCCCTCACGGGTGCGGTCGAGCGTCGTGCCGGGCAGCGAATCCGGGGCCGAGGTGTAGGCGAAGTTCTTGAACGGTTCGCCACCGGCCGGGATTACCGGGTCGGTGCAAGACAGGTCGCCCGCGCCAACGAGGCGCGCCGGGCTATCCGTGCCCTGGCCGTCCGGGACGATCGCGCCAACCCACATGTCGTTCGGCGAGAGGTACAGGTTGAAGTCGAGGACTTCCGCGCTGGTCTTGCCTTCGCGGAAACGGACTTTCAGGACCTTCGCGTCCGAGTTGGTGTTGGTGATCGAGATGTAGGTGTTGTAGGCATTGCCACCGCTCGCCTGCACCGTGTAGTACGGATAGATCAGGACCTGGCCCGTGTTGCTCTGGTTCAGGAATACGGCTTCTGCGGACGTCGCCACTCCCAAACCGGCGAGGACTGCGCACGTCAGAGCCTTTCTTTTGAACGACGTATTCATGTTTTCAGTAACTCCTTTGCAAAGATGTAAGAGTGATCACTCTCTTAAGGTGCTGCTCTTGGATTCAACCCACTTGCGTTTGCTGCGAACTTCCTACTCTCTCGGGCTCTCTCTCCCAAATTCCTCATTCTGATTCTGTTGCCGGTCATCTCTCCAGCAGGAACCACCAGTTCGAATCCTGCTTGATCCATCTTTCCGCGAAAGGCGTCTTGGTCCTGCGGCCGGCATACTCGTATTCGATTTCCAGCCGCACTTCGCACAGCTCGGGACTCGCGCAGACCACTTTGTTCACGCGCGCGTCCTTCCAAAATCCGGGCTTCAGCGAGTTCTTGTAACCCTCGTAGGTCAACACCGAGCGGCCCGCCGGGCTCACCAACTCGTAGGCCGACTTGAGGTCGCCCGCGAGAAGCGCCTTCCAGCGCTGCTTCGACTTCTCCGCAACGATCTCCTGGTCACTGCGCTTGTCGATGCGCTGCTCGGGAGCCGCCGCGCACCCGGCCATTGCGAGCGTCACTACCCACCACGCCCATGCCAATTTCCGGATGTACTTCACTCAGTCACGCCCCGAAGAGTAGTCAAGTGGAAACAGTGCGTCAATGAAAAAAACATCTTTTTGCAACACTGTTGCCTTTTTGCAACACTGTGGTTAAAAACGACTTGAGGTTTGCCCCGTTACTTATTGAAGTAAAAGCCCAAGTTAGAGTGGTTTCGGGGGGCTTGTTTTCGCGGGCCTGTCAACACCCCAACCGGCTTCGGCGTGCCTCTAGGGAAGGTCGCTAGGATCGCACGAGAACACCGTGGCAATCAAGGCCTTGAGGGCCTCCGACCCTCCTTTCGATCAGGGCGTTTTCGGCCTGTCCGGCGCCACGGGCGGCAGGAGGCTCTTCAGGAGCGGCAGCTTGCTCCGCAACTCGTCAGTCACCGCCCGCGCCTGTGTCGTATCGCTCACGATCTTGGGCGTGATGACCAGGACGAGCTCAGTTCGCTCGCGGTTGAAGGTCTGGGTCCCGAACGCGGCGCCGATGATGGGAATCTTCGAAAGCAGCGGGATCCCGTCGGAGGAGCGGCGCCGGTTCTCGCGGATCAGCCCTGCGAGGACGATCGATTCGCCGGAGGCCACGACGACGCTTGTTTTCGCATTCCGAGTGGCGACGTCGGGGTTGGGGTTGACGGCGGAGCCGACCGATGTCGGTTCGCTCACCTCCTGGTTCACCTCCAGGGTGACGAGTCCGCCGGAATTGATACGGGGGGTGACCGCGAGGAGGATGCCGGTTTCCAGGTACTGGAAGCTGTTCAGCACGCCGACGCCCGTGCCCGCTCCCGTCTGGGCCTGCGTCTGCACCGAAATGCGGTTTCCGACCTTGATCTCGGCCTTCTCATTGTCGAGCACCATGATTTGCGGCGAGGCGAGAATCTGCGCCTTCCCTTCGCTGCCGAACGTGCGCAGGACGGCGCGCACTTGCCCGCCGGTGAGGTTGATGAGCTGCAGCCCCGAGTTGAATGCCGGCACGACGTTGGTGTCGCTGAGGATGCGCCCGTTGGGCGGCAGCGCCCCCATCGTGCTCATGGTGCCGAAGGTGGTGCCGGCGTTGTTGCTCGCCCTGATGAACCAGTCGATGCCGAACTGCAAGTCGTCGGTGAGCGTGACTTCCGCGAGCGTCACTTCCACGAGGACCTGGCGGCGCACGACGTCGAGCTTGCGAAGGGCGCTCTCGATCACGTCGTAGTCGCTCGGCGTGGCGAGGATGAGGAGCGAATTGGTGTCCTTGTCCGCGATCACCCGCACTTCGCTTCCGGTCGTTCCCGTGCCGCCCGGCATGGTGAAGCTTGCCGCGGCCGGTGCCGGCGTGATGGTCGTGGT
>JBDSSU010000181.1:0-3445 GCA_039928635.1 Opitutaceae bacterium
TTTGCGTCCATTCGTGTCTATTCGTGGTTTCTCAATGCATCGATCCGCTATGGCCTCGCTTCTTGGGCGATCGGCTCAGCCTAGTCGAGGGGTTTTGCAAAGGGCCACCGACGTTGGAAGCGGCAAATCAGCAGAAAGAAATTAAAGCGCCACGACAGCGGCCAGGTAAGTTGGCGTGCCTGCCACGATCGACGTCAATCCCGCGTCCGCAGGTTTTGCTGACGCGCATAAGCCGCCGCGCAACTTCCTCCCGGTCCGCCACCGATAATGAGGATGCCGTATTCGCTCATTGCCGCTCAACTCGGACGAACGACGCTCGGAAATACCACCGTGCGTGGTCGACGCGGGAAATTGACCGCGCTGCCCAGGGTTCGCGTCACCTGCCAAAACAAAAGCGCGACAGCAGCAACTCCCGCCGCTGCTCCCGCGATGGCCAGCGCACGTGTGGCCTCGGGCAATACCTCGCCTCCCTGCAACACGCCCGGCGTCCCGGCGGCGAAGGTCATGATAATCGAATACCGGCAAAATGCCGTGAAGCTCACCAACCCAACCAAAGCGAATGCGATCATGGTTCTCATCTTAACTCGCGCCTTGCAGGAGGCGCGCCGCTGGCAGCGGGAAATACCGACGTTGCCAACGAACGACTAAGCGATTCCACGGGATCCGGGAAAAGATTTCCCCGATGCATTTCGCCTGCGGGGGATGCAGAAAGCCCGGTCGCCGGTCGCCCTCCCAGAACCCCTCCTCGAAACTAACGGTTTCTTCGGCGACTACCGATACAGATCCATGAATTGAGCCACGAAGGGACACGGATGAACCCCGAAACTCCCAGCGCGACCGAAGCAGTAAAAATCCCCGGAACAAGCCCGGGGCATTCGCAGAGACTGCTGGACCTTGACGTCGATAGTGGTCCGGGGAGCGTGCGCGTCTCGCGTGCTGCTCTCGGCGTCTCGCCGAGAGCGGTTCGGATGGCTCGGGCGAGACGCCCGAACCGGCACGCCAGACGGGCGCTCTCCCCGGCATCCAAACCGGAGCAAGCACCCGAGTATCAGACCCAAAGGGAATGAAACGGCTTCCTCGCATTCACCGAGCAGTTCGCGGTTCACGGGATTCGGCTCCGATTTCTTTCGCTCTATCCGGGTTCATCCGGGTTCCGTGGTTCTCTTTTGAATTTTTCCGGCTCAGTACTTCTCCCCAAACATGGTGCGGATTGCCATCTTCACCCACCCCGGAACCACGGACGGCTGATGCAGGATGACTTTTCGCCCGTCGTTCATGGTCACGGTGAAACGATAAATCCGCACGCTCTCGCTGACGTAGGAGACCCACTTGAGCGAAGGGTCGTCCGCGGCGAACTCGCGTGTCTTTGCATCCCAGATCCGATTCGTCAGCTTCGGCGCAAGGTCCTCGAAGAGGAGAAAGGGCAACGGATCGCTGACGTCCTCCACCCGCACGCTTTGCAGGTTTTTGCCCGCCGACGCGTCGGAAAACTGGAATCCATAAAAAACCTTCTTCGCCTCGAAATCGGGCAGAATGGAGGCGTTTAAAATCTCAATCCCCTCCGCTTTTGCATGCACGGGGCCTCCGCCACTGAAGGTAAACTTGATCTGTTCACCGCCCGACACGACGGCGACGTAAGAAAACTCCTTCGTCACACACCCGCCGCAGACGAATAGCGTGAGGGCCAGCACGGTCGTTTTGATGGATCGACGGCGGGTGTTCCCGGACAAAATAGCGCGCAACATAGCGGGTGGTTAAAACCGGCGAATGAAGGTTAGGCTATCAAAAATGTTGCCGCGCACCCGCCCGATGCGGCGCCGCGGGTGGAACTGCGTTCAACCCCGACGGCTCGGCGTGACGCAACCGGCAAACCCCACGCATCGTCGCGACAAGAGTCTTGGATTACGGTCTCGCGCGAGAATCACCGCGCCGCCCGCTCCTCGCTTGTTCTGACTGTCTGCATTCGTCCCGGAAAGAAGCGAAAACCTTGGCACTTCCCAGCCGTTATCCCTCATCGCGCCACCCCGCATCGATGAAGGAAACCTGCTCGCCCTCCCGCTCCCCTTTGGCGTCAGTAAACCGCTGGCTCGCCCTCTCGCTCGGGCTGGCCGGAGTCGCTTCGGCCCAAAGCGTTTTATCACCTCCGAGCGCCTTGATTGCCGGTGACGAGTTTCAGAAGAGCGTCGCCCCGCTCGTGGAGAAATATTGTTTCGAATGTCACGGCGACGGAGCACGCAAGGGAGACATTTCGCTCGATGGAGACAAGTCGATCGCGGACGTCCGGCGCGGCGCGAAGAAGTGGGAAAGCGTCATGGAACTCGTCCGCTCGCAGCAAATGCCGCCGGACGAGGCCGACGCTCAGCCGACGGCCCATGAGCGCGAACTCATCGGCGGTTGGATCGAGCGGGAACTTTTCAAAGTGGATCCGGCGAATCCCGATCCCGGCCGGGTCACGATCCACCGGCTGAATCGCAACGAGTACAACAATACGATTCGCGACCTCATCGGGGTCGACTTCCAGGCGGCGGACGACTTTCCCGCCGACAATTCGGGCTACGGTTTCGACAACATCAGTGACGTCCTTTCGCTGCCGCCGGTGCTGCTGGAGAAATATCTCACGGCGGCGCGACGGATCGTCGACGAGGCCATTCCCACCGAGCAGCGTCCGAGCCGCGTGCAACGGTTCCGCGCCAACCTGATGGAGGTTGGGTTCAATGCCGACGGCGATCGGGGTGACGGATTCATGCCGCTCGGCTCGCTCGAGGAAGATAATCTGGCGATTACGCTCCCGCTGACCGCCGGCGACTACCTCATCCGCGTAAACGCCTTTGCTACGCCGAAAGGCAAGTACGGTTCTTCCGACAAACCCCTGGAGGAAAAACCGATCATTCTCACGGCGATGCTGGACGACATCATTCTCGGCGAACTGAAAATCGCCGCGCCAGAGGGCAAGCCGGAGAATTACGAGATCCGCGTCGGGGTGCCCGCCGGCAAACATCGTCTCGCCGTGGTGAATCACCATCTTCGCGGAGGCGAAAACGAGTTGGTGCTGAAAAACGGCCGCGTTGGTCCGGTTCAAGGTGGCACCGTCTGGGTGAAAACCTTCGAACTCGAAGGCCCGCTGCCCAACGCGGTGCAGCGGATTCCCGCCAAGGAACTGGAAGTGACAGGCGAGGGCAAATTTGCCGCCGACGGTGCACGCGTTCTGCTCAAAGAAGGTGAAGTCGCGGTGAAGCGCACCGTGCGCACCGAGGGGGAATATCTCCTGCGCGCCCAGGGTTACGCCCAGCAAGCCGGAACCGATCCGGCGCGGATGGAGTTCAGGATCGATGGCAAACCGATTCACGTTTTCGACGTCATCGCGCACGAGCCCGATGCCGTCGGTGTTGTCGGCCGACCAGCCGGCGCGGCTGCCGCGCGGTCCACCGAAACGCAGCACGTTGGC